>DASYGQ010000159.1:0-9679 GCA_035999585.1 Bacteroidia bacterium
ACCTCTGCAAAGTATTGCAGAGGCTTTTACAATAAACAGCGAACATTTTAAATCTTTTGAATGTGATGAAAAAGTGCCTTATTCTGATTATAATATTTGTGTGTGCTGTTTGTGTGGGTTGTCGTCATGACAACTATGCAAAAGACCATCCAGCGGTAACACCTGCTTATTGTGACAGTGCAAAGACCATTTCGTTTGTGAATGATGTTCTCCCTATTTTCCAGGCAAGCTGTATTTCCGGTTGCCATTCTACTTCAGCAGCCCAGCATGGAGTTATCCTCGATACATGGACCGGAACAAGGCGTCCTGCCTCCAATGGACAGCTTTTGTTAACAGTCAATCATAGCCAGCCCAATGGCACAGGAAACGTTTTCTGGATGCCTTATCCAAATGGATCGCTGAGCGCTTGTCAGATAGCCATAATAACGAAATGGGTCAACGCCGGCTATCTGAATAATTGATGTGGCACTTCCGTCTCCTGCCTTTCTGCGGCTGGAATAATTCAGAAAAGCTTCAACCACCCGGTTGCTGAAAGGATTATGTCCACCAATAACATCTGCATTTTTATCCCAGTCTGTATCAGCAGTGATGGAGGCCTGAAGATGCTGATCAAGCTTATCCTTTGTGATGAAAAAAACGGACTGAAGATCCGTTCAGGTATCTTTTGAGGTTAAAAGGAGGCTGGTTTCTAAACGGCTGAAAATAACAAAACCTCAGTGTTTACTGAGGTTTTGTTATGCTTCGTGGAGTCGGAGGGAGTCGAACCCTCGTCCAAACGAGGTATTAATATGCCTTCTACATGCTTATCTGCTTTTTGGTTTTCGACAAGTCTTGGCAAAACAGAGGGCCATGAACTTGCTTAGCTCCTTGATCTCATCAACGTACGGAGCAAACGTTGACTATCCCGGCATTTGTTATGCTTCGATCGGGACGCCGCAAGGAGTAGCTTCCCGGGAAACAAAGCAAGTTAAGACTTGGTCTTAAGCTGCAAGGGCGTAGTTAGACTCGCCGTTTGTGGTTTGAGAGTTGATATTAACGTGCCATATTCCCAACGCACGGCATGCTTACACACTAATCGCACCCGCTGTCAAAACCGGTCGACCCCAGTGTTTCGCACTGCAAAGATACGAATTTAGACACTGCCTGACAATCATGAAAGGCTTCATTCCGATAGAACCAACCTGCAGGATTTTACGTATAATATAATACCTGACTCCACTCCCTTTCGCAGGAAAAGACGAAACAACCTGAACTTTACAATTAATTATTCTCTTTTTCTATCAAAAATGATATTGAAATGTGAAATTTTATCTGATATTTGTATGTATACATCGTTTAGAACTCCCTTTTTATCTGGCTAAAGGGATTTTAAAATAACATCGGCTCATTTTATTTCATCCGCATGAAAAAGACAGGATTGTTTGTCATTCTGGCTGTCTGCATACTATCCTCCTTTTTGCGCGCTTCCGCGCAAAACGACAGTATCCGTTTCATTCAGGCACATAAAGCTGCTCTGATCGGGCAATTCAATACCGCCCTCCCCCTGTTTACCCGCATTGTCACGCATGATCCGACCATGGAAAAAGCCTGGCGTGAACGTGGCTCGTGCTATCTGGACCTGGGTAAATACAAAGAAGCAATGGCCGACTACAACACGGCTCTCAAATTGGATTCTATGGACGGACTGGCTTATGAAAACCGGGGCATTCTCTATTCGCTGAAAAAAATGAAATCAGAAGCCCTTGCCGATTTCGGCAAAGCCATCAAACTGGACTCATCCTGCGTTTCGGCCTATTGCAGTTCCGGATCACTGCTCAACAGCATGAAACGCTACGAAGAAGCCGAACGATTCTACAACCTGGCCATTGCACATGCAACAGAACAGGAAAAGGCTGAGTGTTATTGCAACCTTGGTTATACATTGATGCAGAAAGGCGAATACCTGAAATCCGTGGAACAGCTCAGCAAAGCCATTGATCTCAAACCCACCTATACCGAGGCTTATAAATACAGGGCCGATTGCTATTTTGACCTGGAGAATTACCAGGCCTACGAAAATGACATTGTGAAGTTGCGGAAAATCAATAAGACCCCTGAAAAGAAAAATTGGTCGAGGCAATAAACAAAGAGAACGCATCAGATCAGCTTCAAGCCTTCCGAATCAATAAGCTCCACCTTTTTTCCCATTTTTTTTTGAATCACTCCAAAGTGGTGTTCCTCTTCCCCACTGACAAAAGAAATGGCCTGTCCGGGTGATTCAGCCCTGCCCGTACGCCCAATTCGATGGATATAATCTTTGGGAGAACGGGGCAATTCGTAATTGATGACAAAAGGAAGAAACTGTATATCAATGCCACGCGAAGCCAGATCTGTCGCAACCAATACCTTCAGTTTACCTGACTTGAATTCCTTCATCGTTTCAGTCCGCGCACCCTGGCTCTTTTTGCTGTGCAAAGCTTTGGCTGCTATGCCATTTGCCTTCAGCTTCGACACCACTGCATCCACACGGTGTACAGAAGATGCAAATACCAAAACCTGCTCCATCTGATGTTCACGGATCAGGTAACGCAGCAAAGGGCCTTTGCGTTCCTCCGTTACCCGGTAAGCCGATTGGCGGATCAGATCCGGGTTTTGCTCCGGAACACTGATTTCAATTTTAAGAGGATCACGCAGGATCATATCCGTCAATGAATGGATGTCCTTACCCAGCGTTGCCGAAAACAAAAGATTCTGCCTTTTCGCCGGCATCTGAGCAAACAAACGGTTCATCTCTTTTTTAAATTCCTGATTGAGCATTTTATCAGCCTCATCAAGCACCAGAATCTCCGTTTCCGAAAGATGCACGGCATTCGAATCAATCAGCTCCAGCAAACGCCCTGGAGTGGCAATGAGAATGACTGTGCCCTGAAGAGCCAGCATCTGGGTATTGATGGACACACCACCATGGACTGCAATCACTTTGATACGTTCGGGCAAACGCAGACTGAATGCAAGGAACACATCTTCCGTCTGCTGTGCCAGCTCACGTGTGGGCACCAGCACCAGCGCACGTATATGTCTGTTTTTAGGAGCCTCTTTCCCCTGAAGCAATTCCAGCATGGGTAAAGCAAAGCTGGCCGTCTTGCCCGAACCTGTCGGAGCAATGCAAAGCACATCCCTCCCTTTCAGAATGGCAGGAATGGCTGCCTGCTGCACAGGATAAGCCTCCGGATACCGAAGGTCGGAAACAATCTGCAGCAAAGGAGCTGACAAGCCCAGCGGAGAAAATGACATGAAAACAGTTTAGATGATTTTGCTTTACTCTGCAACAGCAGGCCGAACCGTATTTCTGTATGGAAACGAATTGAATATATGCCGGCGTGCAAAACGTCCCCTCGAATCGGCATTGATCAGTTTGATATACATTTCCTTGGGCACGTCAAAGTATTCGTATTTGCTGCCATCGGAGAACGTAATGCTCAGCACCGGATACGTGTATTCAATATCCACAATACTGGCGGAAGCGGTGGTTTGGGTATAAACAGGAAGTGAAACGGCAAGTGTTTCAGGAGCAATGCTTACCAGGAAATGATAAGCCTCAATGAACTCCTTGCTTTTCTCTTCAGCCTGCAGTTTGCTTTCATCGCTTTCCTGGAACTTGTCAGGATGCCAGTCTTTCATGAAATTGCGGTAAATCGTCTTCAGCTCTTTCAGCTCTGTGGTTTTATTCACACCCATCAGCTTTCTGTAATCAGCAATTTTTTTCATGAAATCCTCGTCTTGTTGTTTTTTTGAAGGTGCAAAGATAGGTTAATTAATAAAAGAATCCCGTATATCGAAATAGGCCGCTGATTCTCATGATCTGTTATGATAAAAAATGATTTATTTAATCATGAAAATCATAACAGATCATAAAAATCCGCGGTCCATCACCCAACCAAACGCAGGGGCTGTTAAGTTTCATGTAATTTCAGTATGTTTGTTTTTCAAATTCCAGCTCGTTTTTATGAAAAGCAAGTATCATCAGAGAAGATTCGGGCATATCTTCTGCGTTTGTGTCGCATTCCTCTCTATCCAAAGCATTCTCCCGGCGCAAACCAACCTTCCGGCCGGACAGACTCCTGCTGGCGAACTGAGCGCTGAACTGATGACCTGCTTTGATTTCCACCTGAGTAGAATGGATGGCACAACCCGGGTATTTACGAAAACATGCGATTTCTCAACAACCTCACTCAGCCTGTTGCCTGACCATACTTTCCAATGCGTGATACAGACCGGCAAGAGCGCAAACTGGGTGCAGGCCGGAAACTGGAGAATGACGGCCGACAGCATTGTTTCTTTCGAGACTGACAAAACTCTTTCTGAAAACCTCATCAAATCGCTGAAGAAAAACGAATCCAATACCTATAAACTTTCGAAAATCGTTTATTCCAACTATAAGTTCAATGATAGGCACTTGCTCCCCGTTTCTTCCGCTAAAGAGAATACCATCGATCCCGCTAAAGAAAATAACCTGTACGGCCCAGGTTATGCGGATGTCTCGGCAAGTCTGAGCGGGCGTATCTGCAAAAGCAAGAAAGGAAAAAAACCGGCGGCTAATCTCCAGATCATGCTGTTCAGTGTCAGAGGCCAGCTTTTACAGCAATCCATAACCGATGCCGACGGCAAATTCAACTTTGAACTTCTTTCTCCGGATCAGCGTTATGAAGTGGATATTGCTTTGGGCCAGAAAGGCATCAAAAAGAGAAAGAAACTCTATTTCTTTGATTCTAAAAACAAAGTGCACGTGTCACACCGGGAGCCTTTGGGCAAAACCGAATTCGCGGATCTGCTTCCCGACAACTAAGCTCAACCCTGATTTCCGGATAATCCTTCTCTGAAACACCTGCGGATAAACCTCAATCCGTATCTTTTTATCCCCGCCTGCATTATGCTTCTATGAAAACACCGCTCTTCTTTTTTCTTTTGTTTTGTTTCTTCATCAGTCTGACCGGATCTTCTCAAACAGTGGCCGAATCACCGGAAGGTTTGTTCGTTGCATTGGCCGGCAAAGCGACTCCACTCAAGCCTCCGGCTGTCGGAAACTACGGCATGGAGCTGAAGATATACAGCACCGTCAGACAGGCTCATATACAGTCAATCCTGCTCGCTCAAAACGAAGACTTTATTCTCGACACGCTCTACTTCAGCCGCAAAGGCACCTTCCTGGTGGCAGTGCCTCATAACAGGGCCGGATATCTCTACAACAGCATCACCGGAAAGCTCCTGACCATGACCGGATACCGCCAGGGCGTTGCCTTCTCATCCGACGACTCCCGCTGTTACCTCGTCAATGGCAACTGGGTTCAGACACTCGACACCAAAACAGGCAAGGTGCTCGATAAGTACAAAGTCAACGAACAGGATCCCATCGGCAAACTTTATGTGACGCCGGACGACAATTACCTCATCGGACAAAGCGCTTCCTTTACCTGGGTCTGGAACCTGCACAAAGCTGGCAGCCTGAGCAAATACAAAGCTTCCTCCAATGCCTGGGATCAGGAACGAAGCATCCTGCATGTGCTATTCACCGGAGGCTCCTATGGAGAAGATATATCAGTGACCTCCGTCCTGCCCGCTTCAGGCAAAATCATTGGCAGATACAGGTATAAAGATCTTTCCAAAAAAATCCTGCTGGCTTTCGACAGTCTGCTGCGTTCCCAATCCATTGCCCTTGCCAAAAACAAAAAAGAGGTGCTCTTCTATGAAGGCCCCAGCTCACGCCTCAGCACTCAGGGAACGTTTGTAGCCATGAACTGCCGGCTGAAAGATACCCCGACAAATCTGTTGCTGATCGTCAACACCATCAGCAAATCAATCAGCTTCCGGGTTCAGGAAGGAGAGAAAAATAAAAATTTCGGATGGGTAAGTGACAGTACCTTTCTCTACCATCCCCAAACGGGTCAGACAGTGCTCGCCAATGCCCGTCATCCCTCGTCCTACATTCCGCTGCTTACCGAATTTGAATTTGGCAAAAGCCGCAACGAGCGTATCATTCCTCCCGCAAAACAAAACATACTGGTGCAACGAAGCGCTGATGCACGCTACCTCGCCCTGCCCGATCAGTTCAAAGGAAACGATCGCATTTATCTGAAGTCCACACTCATCAAACAGGAAAAATCACTGGCCGACAGTGCTTCGTTTTTAGGATTCAGTCCGCACAGCGATCTGCTGTATTTCTTATCACCGGCCCAACACCTGGGGTTTATTCATACCGGGGATATTGAAGCCGATCTCGGGCATGGCATTCTTCCCAAATACTTTTTTGCCGATAGTCTGATTATTCCCGTGCAAGGCGAAATCATGCATGATCCCTCCCCGCCTCCCGGTTATTTCTTTCCGCGCATCACCTCTTACAAACACATCAGCGAAGCCAATGCATCCACTCCCCTGCATGTCTACCTGAAAACGATGGGCTTTGATGGAAAAAACAATGCCCTGATGGTACACCTGATCGACACCAATGGCGTGTATTATTACGGAGCCGCCGATTCAGCCTGGCGCAAGATCTGGTGTAATTTACTCCTGAGCGGTCCCGATTCAAAGATCAAACAGATCAGTGATTTTTCAGTGACCGAATACCGGGAAGACAAAGGCTTTTACAATGCCATGTGCCTCGCCATGGACTTCAGCGGATCGATGGGACGAAACAGGGGACTCATGCTGCAGAACGGTGTGCTTAAATTCATTGGCACAAAATTGGAACATGAAGGTATCGGAGTTGTCAAATATGATAACCGAGTGGTGGATGAATGCCCCGTGACAGCCGACGCTGACATGCTGAAGACTGACATGAACAAAACCAGTTATGACATGCTGGCCCGATCCACGGCCCTGCTCGATGCCCTCGACCGGGCCATGGATCAGCTGAATGCCAGCAGCGGCTATGAAAACAAATTCATCATCATACTCACGGATGGTTGCGAGAATGCCTCCCTGGTCAACAAGAGATATGTGATTGAGAAAGCTCTGAAAAACCACATCCGCATCTTCACCATCGGCCTGGGCGATTACGTGAGCGAAGGCTATCTCAAATCCCTCTCCTACAATACCCAGGGCAGCTATTACAGGATTTACAGTTCCGAAAACCTCGACTGGATCTATCAGGACATCCGCAACAAAATAAAAAACTATTATACCATCACCTTTCAAACCGAAAACAATAAGGAAAGCGCCGGCTACAAGGCATTGCTCAATATCTGCCTCGACAATAAATATGTGGATACGCTCAGCATTGTATTCGATAATAATCCGCTTGCAGACAGGCTTAGAAACAGCAAGCTGAAGGACGAAGACATCATTGCGCCCTTTTCACAGGTACATAACCTGAGCTCATCCGTGGAGATCAGTGCCTTCAAACCTATACAGGATTTCAGCCGCATCCGTTCAGGTGTCGCGGTTCCATCCGGGAAGCCGGTACAGGAAACGACAATACCTCATCAACTCACCGCTGCCGACTCCCTGCAGGAAAGCTTCAATGCACTTGAATTCCCTTCGATCAAGTTTGAGTTCGATAAAACAATCATTGTCAAGGGAACCGATGAGGGGATTGATAATGTGGTGACTTTCCTGAAGAAACACCCGAAGCTTCACATCGAAGTGGAAGGACATACCGACGATCGGGGAAGCGACGAGCACAATGCTCCCTTGTCTGAAGCCCGTGCCGAAGCGGTGAAGAGCATTCTGGTGTCAAAAGGCATTGCTGCGGACCGCATCCGTGCCAGAGGTTATGGAAGCAGCCGTCCACTCGTAAAGAATGATTCCGAAGAGAACCGACAGATCAACCGCCGCATCGATTTCAGCATCGACCGTAATTAACAGGATTGCTGTTTAAGTTGAGACACCCACTCTCTTTATCCGCAGAACATCCGTTTGAATCCGGGCAAATACGAAATGATGTCTCCTGATATCATTCTGTATTCACATTTTACCTTTTTCAGAAGAAAACGCTCTCATTTGTGTTCAAAACCGCATCAAATGAGTCAGAAACATCTCTCCCTGAACACTGATTGATGTGAAATGACATCCGGCACGACTCAAATGACTTGAAACAGGCACTGTATGAATCCAGATGCGACGTGTTTGCATGTCTATGCGACGTGATTTCACTTCTATCGGTATCATATTAGATAAAACACGACGTGTTTGCACATCTATGCGACGTGATTGCTCTTCTATCGGTATTGTGTTAGATAAAACACGACGTGATTGCACATCTATGCGACGTGATTTCACTTCTATCGGTATTGTGTGAGATCAAACACGACGTGATTGCACTTCTATGCGACGTGATTACACTTCTATCGGTATTGTGTGAGATCAAACACGACGTGATTGCACTTCTATGCGACGTGATTTCACTTCTATCGGTATTATGTAAGATCAAATACGACGTGAATGCATGTCTATCGTACGTGATTGCACTTCTATTTGTTTTTTCGGATGTAAGGGTGAAAGGGAATGTGATGCGAATGAAGGAATGTGCTGAAAATCAATGTAGTTGTGTCTTTTAAGTATTTGGGCATGTCCCCGCGAAGGGGCGGGGCCGGGCTTTCGGCACTCGCTCTTTGCAGTTCGGATTTCTTTGGTGCTTTCGATTTATGCAGGAAGCATGTGCTCCTCAGGTAAATTCGTTACTGCAAAGGAGCTCAGACAAAAATGCCTCTATCCCTCATGCAAAAAAACGTCTCCAAAAGTAAGTCGTGGTCTTTTTTTATGATATGGCGACCAGTAGTGATTACCTTATCGGAACTCCTTTAGAGCAAATCCGTGCCTATAGCCGCTCCTCCATGGCATTGAAAGGGATTGAAACCGCAGCCTGGCCGCAAAGAGGATTAATTTTCTACTTTTACCGGATGCAACAGCCTTTCCGTTTTTCCCTCCCAAGCTTTCGCTGTCTGCTGTTTTGCATGTTCACCGGTTTCGTTTCTCTTCTTTCCGCCCAGCAAATGGTTCTGAAAAATTACACAGCCAAAGACGGACTGGCCAGCAACGAAGTGTATTGTGCCATTCAGGATTCCAGAGGCTTTGTATGGTTTGGTACCGACGGAGGTGTCAGCTGCTTTGATGGTTATACCTTTAAGAACTATACCACGGAAGACGGACTGGCCGACAACACTATTTTCGGTATCACGGAGGACAGCAAACACCGCTTGTGGTTTCGATCGCTTTCCGGAAGGATTTCTTATTGGAAAAACGATTCCATTTATTCTGTCAAAGCCAATGATGCCATTTCATCCTGCATGGGCAATTCGGTGATGACTTCGCTGTATGTCGACCGGGGCGATACCATCTGGTGCGGCCTCCGGTATTCAGAAGGTTATTTTAAAATCTCGCCGGATCATTCTTATTCGAGGCTCAGCTATGTGAAATCAGGGCTTGATCAGGGAGTTTATCTGATTCACATTGAGGGCAATCATTATGTTTCAGGATGTACGATCAATCTGCCCGATCTGAACAAAATCCGCGTTTTTGAAAAAACAAGGCTGAAGCGGACTTTACTTATGCGTGATTTATTCCTGTCGAATCTGCTGGTGCTTCCTCTCTCACCCGATACCTTTCTCATGTCGGATATTACAAAACTGTTTTCCATTCGCGGCAGTAAGATGTCGCGTGTCCTGGTCGATTCCAGAAAATCCTTTGACGGGGAACTCATCTGCCT
>DASYGQ010000161.1:0-2850 GCA_035999585.1 Bacteroidia bacterium
ATATTCATTCGCAGTTACACAATTATACACGATTCTGGATTCTCTCCAAATTCAGTGTCTTTTCCGAACAGGCAAATAAAGCTTCGTTATGCTTTTGCCTGAAAGATACAGCGGGATCCCTTGCTTCTGTGCTGACAGAGTTTCGGAAAGCCGATCTGAACTTATCCGACATACAATCTGTTCCACTTGATGGAAAGCCAGGTTACTTCCGGTTTTATGCGGATGTTGAGTTCAATGATGAGAAGCAGTACGAAAATGCCCTGAAATCCATCCGCAATCAGTGCGAACAGTTCAGGGTACTTGGCAAATACGTAAAACAGGAAATACCACAGTGATACAGAACATAAACTTTGATAGAACCCATCATGACAAATCAATCGATCAATCTCAATCCGGTTCTCATTGCTGGCCCATGCAGCGCTGAAACCGAACAACAGGTGTTAGGAACTGCAAAAGCCATAGCACTTAAAATTCCCCAGGCCATTTTCCGGGCCGGTATTTGGAAACCCCGTACACGTCCCAACTCCTTTGAGGGAGTTGGGAGCATCGGACTCCCCTGGCTCAGACGCGTCAAGGAAGAAACGGGAATGCAGACAATGACAGAAGTTGCCAATGCCCGGCACGTAGAGGAATGCATGAAAGCAGGAGTCGACATGCTTTGGGTTGGAGCACGTTCAACGGTTAGCCCTTTCACAGTCCAGGAAATTGCTGAAGCATTGAAAGGCTGCAGTATACCTGTCTGGATAAAAAATCCGGTCAACGCAGAATTAAGCTTATGGATCGGAGCCATTGAGCGCTTCGATCTGATGGGTGTGAAAAACATAGGTGCCATTCATCGTGGTTTCCACAGTAGTGAACCACGCGTTTTCCGCAATGAGCCACAATGGGATCTGGCGATGAAAATGAGAAGCCGTATACCCGGGCTCCCTATGATCTGTGATCCAAGTCATATCAGTGGAAACAGGGAATTGATACCCTATGTTGCCCGCAAGGCGCTGGATCTTGGGATGGATGGGCTCATGATTGAGTCACATCAGATGCCTTCAAAAGCCCTCAGCGATGCACAGCAGCAGCTAAGTCCGGATGAACTGTTTGACCTGATAAACAAGCTTGGGATTTTTGCTTCTTCATTGCCGGTTGAAGCAAAAGACCCGGAATTGCAAAAACTGAGAGCCTCTATCAATAGGACCGATGAAGCCCTGCTGGATGTTCTTTCTCAGCGCATGCATATTGCAGAGGAGATCGGTACCTACAAAAAGAAAAATAAACTGGCGGTTTTGCAGGAAGCCCGGTGGGAGGAACTTCTCCGGTCGCGGCTGGAAGTTGCAGGAGCCATGGGTCTGAACCGGGATTTTGTAAAAAACATGTATGATCTGATTCACCTAGAGTCAATCCGGAAACAAACTGACCTTACAGGTAATTGAAGAGACGGGCTAATTGCCGGTTCTCAGGAATATGCTTTCTGTGAATTGCACTGCTATTCTGGCCCTGCTTTCTTTTTATCTTTGCTATGCAAATCCCGGATCAGCATGCGAAAAACATCGAATGAAGAACTTAACAGATTAAGCGTCTCCGAATTCAAGCAGGCGGGGAAGGCACCGCTGGTGATTGTGCTCGACAATGTAAGAAGCCTTCACAATGTTGGCTCCGTATTCCGTACGGCGGATGCTTTCAGGGTTCAGGCGCTCTATCTTTGTGGAATCACAGGTCAGCCACCTGACCGGGAAATCAGGAAGACCGCTTTGGGGGCTACTGAAAGTGTCGAATGGAAATACTTCGCTTCCACGAATCTTGCTATTGAACAACTGCGCTTGGAAGGTTTTCGCATCTGCTCCGTGGAGCAGGCCGAACAAGCAGTAATGCTGGATAAATTTCATGCATCAGCGGGGGAGAAACTTGCGTTGGTATTTGGAAACGAGGTGAAGGGGGTGGAGCAGTCTATTGTGGATGCCTCAGATGTGGTTATTGAAATCCCTCAGCAAGGTACGAAGCACTCACTCAATATTGCAGTAAGTGTGGGTGTCCTGGTTTGGGATATCACGTGCAAACAAAATGCCGGAAAGAGTCAGATTCAAGGTTTGTGACGGATGGTGTCAGCACCCTGATGAATCTTATCTCTGTAATTCTTGTAAAGAGCCTTCATGTCGCGGTTAACAGAATTGGTAAATGCCTCATCGTACTCGAAGTTATTTTTCTCAGAATCGTACTTCACCTTTGCAATCGGTCTTTTAAGGGTGCTGACATCGAGGCCAGGAATCTCGTCAAACAAATCAATGTCAAAAGGGAACAAGTATGCAAGTTTGCGTTCGGGCGGAACCTTTGTGTTTACATCTATATATTTAGTCACATATCCCCTTTTGCTTATCTCCAGGCGAAGCTGGCGGTTCAAAGGCAGCTTATAACGGCACTCCCCATGTTTGCTGGAATAATGAATGGCCACCAGGCGGGTCGAATCATTAAAAACTTTAATCTGCGCGCTGTCTATCAAAGCCCCTTTCAGTGTTGCATTGGGGTCAACCTGAGTCTGGCGGATGACTCCCCGCATTTCAAGGTAATATGTATGGAAACCTATTAATGAGTCCTTTGGTTTTTTAACTTCTTTTTCAGGTCCACCTTGTTTGGGTTTTGCAACGGGTGTTGATTTGGCGGCTCTTGAGGGCTCCTGAGCAGACGAAATGTGGCTCACCGCCTTTAAAACATTCTCAGAAGAAGAATGAGATGAAGACGGGACAAAGACCGATAGAAACGAGAGCAAGGGAAAAAGAAACAGGAATTTTAGTTTCATATGGTAAATTTATGTCAAAATACCCGCTTCGGAGATGAGTCCTGAATAGCTTATTAACCGGTTGA
>DASYGQ010000238.1:0-3357 GCA_035999585.1 Bacteroidia bacterium
AACAGCAAGTGCGGGCTTCTTAAAAACAACGGATGCAATGACATTGGCTGTTTTTCTTCCTACTCCCGGCAATTTCTGAAGTGCTTCCACATCGGATGGGATCACACCGCCGAACTCGTTTGTCAGCATCTGAGCCATGCCAACGAGATGCTTTGCTTTGTTATTGGGGTAACTGATACTGCGTATATAGGTAAACACCTCATCCGGGCTTGCCGCCGCAAGGGCTTCAGGCACCGGAAAAGCTTTGAAAAGGGGCGGCGTTACGAGGTTCACCCGTTTATCGGTGCATTGGGCGGAAAGGATAACCGCCACCAGAAGCTCGTATGGGTTCGAATAAATCAGTTCCGTTTCAGCAACAGGCATGTGCTCGCTGAACCAGGAAAGAACCGATTCAAAGCGTTCTTTTTTTGTCATGACGCCCGTTTGGGGAGCCTTCTCAAAGAGTTTCGAGAAGGCTAATATTGAAAATAGCTTACTGTTTGGTGAAGTCAATCAGCTCCACATCAAATATAAGTGTTGCTTTGGCCGGGATAACCGGAGGATGTCCGCGCTCCCCGTAAGCCAGGTTATAAGGTATAATAAGCTGGGCCCTTTCGCCTTTGTGAAGCAGGGCAATCCCTTCGTCCCATCCTTTGATAACCATCCCCTGACCCAGGTAAAACTCAAATGGTTGTCCCCGTTCAACAGACGAATCAAAGGAACTGCCATCGAGCAGGAATCCGGAATAGTGAACCTTGACCTTGTCGTTTTTGGATGGCATGTTGGCGGTATTCGTTGCCGCAAACTCCGGTGCTTTCAGATCCGACAAGTAGATGATTTTCAACCCACTTGCAGTCTTCACCGTATCTTTTCCTTTGGTATTGGCTTTGTGGACTCCTTCTTTCACTTCCAGCAACTCCACATCAAAAACCAGTGTACTGTTGGCTGGTATTCCGTCCATGGCCTGAGCTCCGTAGGCAAGATCGGGAGGAAGGGTGAATGTGGCTTTGTCGCCCACATGAAGCAATGCAATGCCTTCATCCCAGCCTTTGATCACCTGACCTTTGCCCAGTTTGAATTCGAGGGGCTGATTGCGTTTGACGGAGCTGTCGAAAACGGAATCGTTCGTGAGTTTGCCGGTGTAGTGCACCTTCACTGCATCGCCTTTCTGAGCCTGCACCCCGCAACCGCGGGTCGTAATTTTATACTGGAGACCGGAAGCTGTTTTGAGGGTTTCGGGTTTGGAAACAACCTTTGGAACACAAGGCCCGCTTTTGTGAGTGGCTGTGCAGGATGACAGGAAAAGCACCGAAAGAAATACGGCTGAAAATGAATAGGCTTTCATTGGAAAATTATTTCTATTTAACGTCTACTATTTCAACATCAAAAAGAAGCGTTGCATAAGGCTTCATGCGACCGCCACCGTCGCCATAGGCAAGAGCGGAAGGGATAATTAATGTAGCCTTGCTTCCTTTTTTCATGTTCAGCATGGCTTCATCCCAACCAGGGATGACTTCCTGCTTTCCAACACGGAAATCGAATGGCTTTCCGCTTTTTTCAGACGAGTCGAAAACCTGGCCGTCGAGGAACTTACCTGTGTATTTCACAGAAACCGTTTGTCCGGATTTGATGGCCGGGCCACTTCCTTTCTGCGATTCAATGACATACAATCCTGTTTTGGAAGGTTTTGCCGTGATCTTATGACTGTGAATGTATTCCTCCAATAGCTTGGGCTCGTCATTCTTGGCCTGTTCCACCATTTTCATCATTTCCTCCTGCTGTTTCTTCTGTTCAGCTGCGATCACTTCCCGGTTCTGGATGCTTTCCACCTTTACATCGAAATAAAGAACCGAATTGGAGTCGATGAACGGGGGCGGTTTAACACCCTTCATGCTACCGAAATATTTTTTGGAATCCAGCACAAAGCCTGCACTGTCGCCGGCATGCAGCATGGTCAGGGCGTCGAACACATCACCCGGATACCCGCTTGCTCTTACCGTCACCGGCAATGAACGATGCTCTTTGCGCGTATCGATCAGGACACAGTCCTTCTCAGTGCGGAAAAATATCTGGAGGCTCACACGGTCACCCACACGGGCATGAACAGTATCCGTTCCTTTTTTATAGGATTTATAAAACAGCCCTGAAGCCATTTTCTCATATCCGGGATGCTCAGGTTTGTGACAGGCTGCACATGCAACTCCGATGAATGCTGCGAGAAGAAATGATTTTGTGAAACGCATACGCTTAATAAACTTTTAGAATTTCAATTTGATAAATAATACTGGTAAAAGGCTTAATAATTCCGGTACTGGATCCTTCAGCCCCGTAAGCAAGTTGCGAAGGTATAATAAATTTCGCTTTTCCTCCTTCTTTCATCCTCATCAGCCCCTGGGTCATACCTTCAATGAGCTGACCTTCCTCACCAAGCACAAACTCAACCGGCTCGGATGTGGCATCAAATTTCTTTCCGTTTAAAAACTCTCCCTTGTAATTAAGAAGAACACGATCGCCCCGCTCCACGGTTTTGCCGCTGCCGCTTCTTTCTTCCAGCATGAATAAACCATGCGGAAGGGCCTTGTATTTTTCATGAATCGATTTCATATAATACTGCAGAATCTTCTGCTCCCCGAATTCGTCCATCCGGGCTCTTTTTTCACTTTCGGCTTTGTATTGTTTCTCATCCAGAATGCGGACCAGCTTCACCTGCATGTGCATCATCGAATCGTTGGCATACTCCATAAGGTCATAGGCGGGTATCAGAAACACGGCACTGTCACCTTCCCTCAGCCTGGAATAGCCGTCCTTTTCATTATAAGGGGCCAGCATCGTACCGGTCGGACTCTCCAGATGCGAGTCGTACAAAACCGAATCGGCGAAGGTATTGCGCATGACCAGTTCCAGGTAATCGCCTCCACGCGGTTTACGGTCGTTTTCCCCCAGCGAAATAAGTTTGAAATAGCTGCCATTATCCAGCGGCCTGAATCCCGGTATGCGCTGCTCTTTGCAGGAGAAGAGAATAAGCGCAGCCAACAAAGCCAATCCTGTGTGTTTTTTCATCATCGTATTACTTCAGGCTGATTAATTCCATTTCATAAAGGACGGGGGCTCTCGGAGGTATTTTATCTCCGTCACCCAACAAACCATGAGCCCGGGCGGATGCCAGCACGAACCTCACCTTATCTCCTGTTTTCATCATCTGTACCATCTCATGAATTCCGGATTCCACATGGTCCTGCCCGATCCGGAACTCCTTCAGCCCGTCTTTGTCGGAAGAATAGCATTCCGTTCCATTGAGCAAAAAAACTTTATACGCCACTTTCGCAAGCTGGCCGCTGCGGGCACTATCACCTTTCACGCTCCGGCTGATAAACATAT
>DASYGQ010000301.1:0-4174 GCA_035999585.1 Bacteroidia bacterium
AATGACGGCACAGTCAAATTACCTGTACTCGGGAGCGTGAAACTTTCGGGGTTTACCATCAGGGAGGCCGAAAACTTTTTGGAATCTAAATACTCTCAGTATTACGTAAAACCATTTGTACTGCTTAAAATCACGAATAAGCGCGTCATCATTTTCCCGGGTGCCGGAGGAACAGCGAAAGTCTTGCCAATTACCAATAACAACACAACGCTTATTGAAGCCATCGCCCTGGCTGGCGGTCTTCCTGAATATGCAAAAGCCTATAAAATCAAGGTTATACGCGGAGACCCACAGAAACCAACGGTATACCTGATCGACTTATCAACCATCAGCGGAATAGCAAGTGGAAGTATGGTTGTTCAGGCAAATGACATTATTTATGTTGAGCCAAGGATCCGGTTCAGTTCTGAGGTATTAAAAGAAATTGAACCTGTACTCAGTCTTGTAACAAGTGCATTTTTAGTTTATACAGTATATCTGACGGTAAAACGTTAACTGAACCGAATACAGCGATATTCAGAGCCTCAATTAAAACACAACCATGATTCAGGAAAACTTTTCCGCATCATCCGACAGCTTTGAACGTTACAAGGAGAGGCTCACTAATTTCAGTAATGAATTTGAGCCTGCACTCTTCATCTCACTGGCCTGGAAATCTATTCTTTGGGTCATCCTGTTTTTTTCAGTTTCACTATCCGTAGCTTTTCTTTACCTGCGTTACACTCCTAAAGTATTTGAGGCGAGTACAATTCTGCAGATTAACAACAGTAATAACGCGAACAAAGTTCTTGAGTCATCTAAAATTTTCGATGGTGAATCACAGGATGCATTGGCAGGAGATATTGAGCTCCTGCGTTCGAAAGTGTTTTTGAAGCGCGTCCTTTCGACACTCCCGCTTGAGGTCACTTATTTTGACGAAGGTACATTCAGAACCAATGAACACTACAAGGAATCGCCTTATGCTGTTGAGAAAAAACTGAAAACAGGGGACATTCGGGGAGTACGAATCTTTATAACCCGTAAGTCACCCACCAGCGGAGTACTCTCTTATACTATTAACGGAAAAAAATACGAAAGAGAATTTCATGACGGACAATGGATCACTGATTTGCCACAGGCTGACCTGAAGATTGCCATCCTGGATAAAAACTGGAATGTAACATCAGCAGTAAAGAAAACGCTGAGCTATTTTGTGATCAATGACTTCGGAACACTGGCCGACAGTTACCACAATCGTTTGAGCATTACCCTGCTTAACGATGCTGCGAAAACAGTCCGTATCATGTTCCGTGACAACAATGCCGTCAAAACTTCAGATGTGGTCGGCTCCATCTATTCGGAATTCATCGCCTATGACGTTGAACGCCGCAGTGAGAGTGCAAAGAATGTTCTTGAGTTTATTGACAACCAGCTTGATGCGGTATTCAACCGGCTGAAGAGCTCCGAATCATCTCTTGAAACATTCAAACGCGTCAACAAAGTCAGTCCGTCGATGGATATGGCCAGTGTGAATACCATACGTCTCAATGCACTTGAGGACGACATCATGAGAACTGAGCTCGAGGAAAACGTTCTCGATGAAATCAGTAAAAAGGTGAAGACCGATGTAAAACCCGATGTCAGCTCACTGCTCTCCATGCTCGCCGGTTCTGAAAACCTTGCATCCCTCAATGCTCAGGTGAGCACTTTGTACAAACTTATTCTCGACAGGGAAGAGGCGTTGTTTCAGAACAAATCTGAAAACCAATCAATCAAAGCTTACGATTACCAGATCAATATTCAAAAAAATATGCTTCTGGAAAGCATTGATGCGGTCAAGGCAAAAATGCAGACCAAAAAGGAAAACCTGAATAAAATATCCAGGGAATACCAGATTAAATTTGAACATGATCCCGGAGCCGAAGTAGAATACTCCAGGTTGCAGCATCTGTATGAAATCAATGAGAAATTCTACACTCTCCTTCTTGAAAAAAAGACAGAATACCAGATCTCAAAGGCCGGATTTACTTCGAAGCACCTGGTGCTTGAAAACCCGGTTACTCCAACTGTGCCAGTTTTTCCAAACCCCAATATATCCTTTACACTGGCTATTTTTTCAGGGCTTCTGCTTAGTCTTGTACTTGTCCTGATGCGCTACCTCCTCCATAACAAGATCAGTTCACTCAATGAAATTACCCGTCACACCGGTGCCGGCATTTCCATATTAGGCATCATTCCAAAATACAAAAAGGACATTCCTGTTTCTCAGCTTTTAGTGGATAAAAACCCCAAATCGCTGATTGCGGAAGCTTTCCGATCCGTCCGCTCCAATATGCATTTTATCGCTGAAGAAAACGGACCTAAAGTAATGACTGTTACCTCTACCATTTCCGGAGAGGGGAAAACATTTGTGGCACTTAACCTAGCAGGTATCATTGCTTATTCAGGAAAACGCGTTGTTATTCTTGACCTTGACATGAGAAAGCCGAAAATCCACATCGGACTGGAAGTATCAAACCTGAAAGGAATGAGCACCATTCTCATTGGCAGGCATACGGTGGAAGAATGTATCCAGCACAGTCAGCTCGAGAACATGGACTTTATTACATCGGGGCCTATACCTCCGAATCCTTCGGAGCTAATGCTTTCTAAAAAAATGTACGAAATCATTGACTATCTGAAGACAAAATACGACATGATTATTATCGATAATCCTCCTGTGGGTCTTGTCACCGATGGAATTGACCTGATGCGTAGAGCCGATTACCCGATCTATATTTTCAGGGCTGATTACTCGAAAAGATCGTTTATTCAAAACGTGGATCGTTTGCAGAATGAAAGCGGAATCAAAAAGATTTCAGTTATCCTGAATGGCGTGGATATCGATAAAAGAGGCTATGGATACAACTATGGTTACGGGCATGGTTATGGCTATGGCTATGGAAGCAGTTACGGTTATTATGATGAAGCCCGTCCGGGTAAACCCGGTTCGTTTAAAAGAAGATCAAAAAATAAATAATGGAAATACTGAAAACTCCTTTGGAAGGCTTGTTTCTGATTAAGCCGAAGGTCTTTGAAGACGGTCGCGGATATTTCTATGAGTCCTGGAACAGAGAAGTGTTTATGAAGGCCGGAATTTCAACGGATTTCATCCAGGATAACCAGTCTCTCTCGCAAAAAAACGTATTGCGTGGTTTGCATTTCCAGAACCCACCTCATGCACAAGCTAAATTAGTACGCGTTATAAACGGTGCGGTTAATGATGTAGCTCTGGATCTGAGGAAAAATTCACCTACCTATGGAAAACACTTTTCTGTTGAATTAACTGCCACTAATATGCTTCAGCTTTTCATTCCGGAAGGGTTCGCCCATGGTTTTGAGACCCTTGAAGACAACACCATTTTCAGTTATAAGTGCTCCAGCCTTTATCATAAAGCAAGTGAAGATTGTATTCTTTGGAACGATCCGCATCTTGCAATCTCCTGGAAAACAGAGCATCCTGTGCTCTCTGAAAAAGACCGTCAGGGAAAAGCCTTTCAGGGCTTTAACAGCTTGTTTTAGAACCAGTTATTTAGTACCTTTACCCCCTTATTTCCTGAAACAAATGAACAGTTATCTCTTGGCTGTATTCTTGGGCTATTTTCTGTCTGTTACCTGCTTTGCCCTCGTATTGAATGGCATTTTGCTGCGCTTCTCCAAAACGCTGGGAATCCGCAACAATGCTGAAGGCATGATCAGGTGGAACAGCCAGTACAAGCCTTCTGTAGGCGGGATCAGTTTCTATTTGCTGTTTCTTTTGTCAGTCGCCAGCTACACAATCTTTTTTCCTCAAAATCAACCGCTTATGAACGGGCAATTGCTCGGATTGGTGGGAGCCAGTTCTTTAGGCTTTATCATGGGGCTGGCAGATGATGCTTACAACACAAGGCCATTGCTAAAGCTCTGTGCACAAATCACCTGCGGTTTAATTCTGATTCTTTCCGGAACCTACATCTCCATTTTCAATGACGCAATCCCTAATTACCTGCTAACTCTGTTTTGGGTAGTGGGTATGATGAATTCAATCAACATGCTCGACAACATGGATGGCATTACTACCATTGTTTCGATCAATGTGCTTGTTTTTGCAGTCTTTTTTGAATTTATGCGCGACAATTACCTCAATGCTAATTTCCTGATTATGTTGGGGGTGCTT
>DASYGQ010000324.1:0-2820 GCA_035999585.1 Bacteroidia bacterium
CTTTTCCGCTTTTTCGGTGTCCGCAAATTTGTTTTTATACAACCACCCCAAATGATTATACGCCTGGCCATATTTCGGCTCTTCAGAGATCAGCTGAATAAGCAGTTCTTTTGCAGCTTCGAACTCTCCGTCATCAAGCGCTTTATCGGCTTTGTAAAACAGATTGTCAAGAGAATCAATATTCGCCATCGTGATATCTTAAAGAAAACAGATGAAATTATCGAGTGATACTGATAAAGTTACATCAAAAATCAACGCCATTCCTTGTTTCTTTCAGAAAAGCCAGAACGGTTACAAGATGTGATTTATCCATTGGGGTGGATCTATGATCACTATTGTTCGGAACCAGATGAACATCAATGAAGTTAAGGACTTTAAGTATTTGGGCATGTCCCCGCGAAGGGGCGGGGTCGGGTTTTCCCCCTTTCATAAAATTAGAAAATTGGTAGGGGGCTCAGCGCCACTCGCTCTTTGCAGATTACGACTACCCTGATGCTTTCAATACAATTTGAGGCGTTTACTCATCATCTAAATCTGTAACTGCAAAGGAGCTCAGACAAAAATGCCTCCTTCGGTAGCCGTAGCCTTATTTACTTTCTCTTTTTCACCTAACCCTAAAGGCGCAGGCTACAATCCCTCATGTAAAAAAACATCTCCGAGTACAGCTGGTACGATATTTGTCTTCTGGTCGCGGATGTGAAAACGGAATTCGATCAGGATATCCCTTTTTGTTTGAAAATCACATCAATCTGTATATTTGGCACCTGAAATTTAAAACAAATGAAAACCCCGGTATGAAAAAAATTACTTTGTTTCTCTTCGCATGCCTGATCGCAATAATCGGGAATTCACAAACACACGGTGCCGACAGCACCATCCGGGTCCTTCAATTCAAACAGGACAGTACGCTTCATGCGCTGATACATGCCGATTCTGTTAAAATTCAGAAAGAATATGCAAAGAAGATCCGGTGGGAAAAATTAAAAGCCGGCAAGATTTACCCGGTCATTAATGCCGGCGATGGTTCGGGAGTCGTTCCGGTGAAGGATCCTACTGAAATTCCTGACCCGAATATGGATTACAAACTGTTGTTTGAACTCACAGCAAGCAACCCGGATTCTGTCGCCAGCGAATTAAATTACGGGCTTGTCGAAATTGCCCGGATCATCAATTTGCATGTGGCTTCGGGTGTTCCGCTAAAAAAGATACACATCGTCATTGTGGCTCATGGCTTTGGCCTGAACGTGCTGACATCCAATGCGTATTACAAGGAACATTTCAAGAGAGAAAACCCAAACCTTAAACTCATTAACCAACTGGCTGCCCTCGATGCCCGGTTTATTGCCTGTGGGCAGGCTTTGGCTTATTTCAATGTCAATAAAGAAGCTTTGCTGCCGAATGTAAAAGTGTCGCTGACTGCGCAGACTGTTTTGAGTTCGTATGCGTTGAAAGGGTATATGAGGTATTGATTGGTAATTGGGATGGCTTCGACTCAGCTCAGCCACCATCGGCCTGTCACTGCTGTTCGGAACCATATGAACATGAATGAAATTAAGGCTTCTTAGTATTTGGGCATGTCCCCGCGAAGGGGCGGGGCCGGGCTTTCCGCACTCGCTCTTTGCAGTGTGGTGCTTCTTTGATGTTTTCAATAAAAACGAATGCTTGTTTACCTCATCAAGGTTATTTACTGCAAAGGAGCTCAGACAAAAATGCGTCAATCCCTCATGCAAAAAAACGTCTCAAAATACAGGTTGCGATTGGCTTATAGCGTGTTCCGAACACCTGTGGTTGCAAATCCGAGCCAACGGTTATTTCCTTTAGTATCTATATCAAAAGTGTAATGTCTTCCATTGCTATGTGACTGAATATGGCCCTTATACTTCCCATCTGTATCATAAATCTGAATCCTGCTGGAAGAAATAAGTCCGAAATATATAGTGCCGTTTTTTTCCAAAACACAATTAATATCCGTTAGTGGTAGCTCACCGCTATAATTCAACAGATTGGCCCCAATGTACCAATTTGCTACACCTGTACACCAGCCTAAGAGTAGGATAACCGGTAAGACATAGTTAAAAATTCGTTTCATAGGTAGATGAATTGCAAGACATTAAAGGACAAACTTGCAATTAAAGATATGGAATAACCATTTCAAACCCATACAGGATTATCGAACACATAACCAACTGGAAACCAATACAGCGGAGAAATCAAAAAGGATGGAAAACAAAAAAACACCTGAAATTCAGGTGTTTAAATTGGAAGTAGCCGATCCCGTTCAATTATCCGACACAAAGGCCTATATCGCCTCGCTCACAAAGGAGCAGAAACTCCTGATTTATAACGGATTGAAAAGCCTTTACAAATTGAAGGAATTGCTTGATGGACATTAGGTCCAGTTCACCGCAGTTTACGCCCCGGTTCCTGATGATAAAGCGATTTCCATATTTTATTTGTATTCCTGGTTGATTATTTCTGGCCAATAATAATTAAATGTTATTCCGCCCCAACTCTGGCCAGTACTGTTGGGTGGTCCATTCACAAAATAATTGTATTTCAATCCGACAAGTAAATTATCATGGGAACTAATTCTTATCCGTGGATTGATAGAAAACGATAGATAAGGATCCTGTGCTCTGTTTTTTCCCTGACCCATTTTCACTGGAATTATTCCTGAGACCCCTATGTAAACATGAAATTTGGGTTTTCCAAACGCGAGATTAATTCCTATATATGGTAATAATACTCGTGCAAGGGAATCCTGGTCAGATCCTCCTTCATACCCCAGTCCCAGTTTTGGAACAAGTGCAAATCGATTTT
>DASYGQ010000329.1:0-3294 GCA_035999585.1 Bacteroidia bacterium
A
The DNA here is from genome assembly GCA_035999585.1 of Bacteroidia bacterium. Classification (GTDB taxonomy): domain Bacteria; phylum Bacteroidota; class Bacteroidia; order Palsa-965; family Palsa-965; genus Palsa-965. Next base: position 2 of record DASYGQ010000329.1, read on the forward strand.
TGCTGCAGGACAAAGTGAATGAGCTGAATACATTTATGTATAAGGCCACACATGATCTCAGAGCTCCTTTGTCTTCACTTCTTGGCCTTATAGCACTGGCAAAAAAAGAGAAAATCACGAACGAAATGCTCAGGTATTTCTCAATGATTGATGAAAGCACACGAAAACTGGATAAGATCCTGATTGATCTGGTAGACATAACGCAAATTACACAGGGCATACCTCAAATAAGTGAGATAAGGCTGGAAGAGATGATCGGAGACGTGATTGAAAGTCTTGAAAACACTCCAGGCTTCAAAGGTATTTCCATAACCAGGCGGCTCACGCTCAGCAAACCTTTTTACTCGGATGCAAAACTCATGCGTTCTGTCTTACAGAACCTGCTTGACAATAGTGCGAAATATAAATCACCTTTAAAAGATAGTGAAATCCTCATTGAAGCCTATGAAACCAGTACAGGAGTAAGAATACTGATTTCAGACAATGGAATAGGGATACCGGAAAATTATCATGCCAAAGTGTTTCATATGTTTTACCGGGCCACAACAATTTCCAGCGGTACCGGGCTAGGTCTATACATTGTAAAAAACTCAGTTGAAAAACTCGGAGGTTCGATTGAACTTGAAAGCATAGAAGGAAAAGGAACCACCATTTCGTTAACACTTCCGTCAACATGCCTGCTAAAATAATTCCATTTTTCATCTTGAATCTGAATAAAAGATGTAAATTCAATACCACATTATCCCCTTAATTATGGAAGAGGACAAATTGCGCATCTTGCTTTTAGAAGATTCTCCTGGCGATGCTGAACTGATTCAACGGGAATTAAAAAAGGCAGGCTTTTCATTCAAAGCACTCGTGGTCGATTCAAGAGAGGGTTATCTTGCCGGACTGCTTGAGTTCAGGCCCAGCCTTATTTTGTCCGACCATTCCCTTCCACGGATGAATTCCTATGAAGCTCTTGATCTCTATAAACAACAGGCCCTCGACATTCCTTTTCTGTTAGTGACAGGCACTGTATCCGAAGAGTTTGCGGTTGAATCGATTAAAGCCGGAGTAGACGATTATGTATTAAAATCAAATCTGAGTCGTCTGGGTTCGTGCATCCGAAGTGCGATGCAAAAAAAAGACAGCGCCAAAAAAACGAGGCTTGCAGAAGAGCGTGTTGCAAGGGCTCAGCGTATTGCGAAACTTGGTAACTGGGAATGGAACCTGGCGACGAACACATTCATCTGGTCGGATGAAATGTATTCTATTCTAGGCCTCGACAAAACGATTGTTCCTTCAAGAGAAGCATACCTGGAAGCTGTTCATCCCGAAGACAGGCACATGGTTAGAGACGGTATTGAAGCCCGATTTACAAAAGGCTCGGAATACAATATTGATTACCGTGTGCTGAGGGCCGACGGGGAAATGCGTTACGTAAGTGAACAGGCCGATATCCAAAGCAATGAGTTTGGCGAAATCATTTCGCTGACCGGAACGTTGCTGGATATAACCGAAAGAAAAAAATTCGAGCATCAACTTGATAAGGAACGGAAATTTTTACAAGCAGTACTGGAAAGTATAAATGTGGGTGTTATTGCCTCAAATGGCGATGGAGAAGTCATTCTCTTCAATGACTATTTTAAAAACATACACTGCCTTCCGGCCCATGAAGTCCCCATCAGTACCTGGGACAATCATTTTAAAGTTCTTCATTCCGATGGAAAAACACCTGAAGTCAAGAACAATCTTCCTCTCACCAGGGCTCTCCGGGGCGAGAAAGTTGCCAACTGCTCTTATATGATTGTTCCCACCAAAGGACCTTTGCGTAAAGTGTCGGTTAATGCCCAAATCCTTAAAGATCAGGATGGGAAATCACTGGGTGCTGTGGCGGCGATACATGATGAAACAAAGCTCCGGAATTCGGAAGAAAAATTACGAATCAAGATTCAGGAGCTGGATACATTTATCTACAAGGCATCACATGATTTAAAAGGGCCGCTTTCAAGTATGGCAGGTCTTATCAATCTGGCAAAGATTGAACTCACCGATAGTAAAAGCAAGCAATACATCGACAGGCTTGAACAAAGCAATAAAAAGCTGGAAGCTATTCTCGAAGCATTGTATGAAATTGCTTACGTAACTCAGGGAAATGTATCCAACTCTGAAGTTAATATAACAGAAATGGTCCAGGACATCATTAACTCACTCAAAGATCTTCCCAAATGTCAGGGAATCAGATTCGAGGTGGAATGTGATGCTGACATCCCGCTTGTTTCCGACCAACGATTGCTTCGTGGCGTTCTCCAGAACCTGATCCACAACGCTATTAAATACAGGCGTGATATACCAGGATCATACATCCGTATTACAGCTACTCATTCAAATGGCCAGTTTAACCTGACCGTGTCGGACAATGGCATTGGCATCGAAGAAAACTTAATTGGAAAAATATTTGACATGTTCTTCCGTGGGCATTATACCTCTACTGGCAGCGGGTTAGGGCTGTATATTGTCAAGAATGCCATTGAAAAACTGAACGGCCATATTTCTGTCGAGAGCATTTACGGTGCATCGTCTTCTTTCCGCATCAGTTGCCCGCTTTGGCCGGAACCGGAATTATCAGCGGATGAAAAATAAGATAAACGTGCAGAAGAAGCCTAGAACATAACCTGCATACACCTGAGCTCCCGTATGTGCCTCCAGCTTGAGACGGGAAGACATTACAAGCCCTGAAACGGCTAGCACCCCATAGAGAAAAGGCAGTGGAGGATTCGGAACAAAAAGGCAAAGAGCCAACAGGGCTCCGGTTAAGCCCCCCATAGCCACAGCGTGCGCACTTATCTTCCACACAAAGTTGATTCCCATCGCAATCAAAATAGAGGCTGTTGCACCAAGCACAAAAAAGCGGATCGTCAGGCTCATCCCGGATGGCACCGGAAAGTCTTTCAGCATGTAGTATGCAAACAGGTAGTATATAGAAGTGATCAGATATGGGAAAACCCGCTCCTTACGCAAATCCATTTCCATGCTCTTCACAAAGCCCGTGCGCATCAGAATATAAGAACTCAGGGCGGGAAGCAGGCCGGTTGACACAAATGTGATTGACATCAGGAGAAGCGGAACACGAAGATCCTGAATAAAATATATCGATGCAAACACGCGGTACAAAAGGAACATACCATAGGTCGGAACCAGCAGCGGATGGAACATGTAAGTAAAGAGAACTGCTAGACGTTTTTCCACGGAAGAGTTTGGGGTTATTCAGGAGCTTTAGCTGACACCGGACGACCGGTTAAAGTTCTTTT
>DASYGQ010000375.1:0-19782 GCA_035999585.1 Bacteroidia bacterium
TTTGAATACAATGGAAGCGGAGCTTCCATACAATATTGTGTTGCTGTTGGAGCGGGCAATCCATCCAGCCAGGCCACGGCGGCTATCGTGGCAGCACCCACCACATCTGCCAGCGCTATCACTTTCAGCAGCATTCAGTGCAACCAGGTAACAGTAAGCTGGGCAAACGGTAATGGCGCCAATCGGATTGTGGTGGCTAAATCGGGCTCTGCAGTAACCGGTACACCTGTGAACGCCTCAGGTTATTCTGCGAATTCCTCATTCTCTTCCGGAAGCGCCATTGCAGCCGGAGAATATGTAGTTTACAGCGGAAGCGGAAGCTCGGTAACGGTAACCAGTCTGAATGCAAGTTCCACTTATTTCTTCAAAGTATTCGAAGACAACGGAAGTACAGGCTGTGAAAGCTATAAGACAACGGCGCCGCCTTCATCGAGCGTAGCTACAATTTCCTGTGTGAATCAGATACCTTATATGGTCAGTGGTGTCATTAACGCCTGCGGCGGATCTTGCGGTGAAGAAGGATCCAATGAACTGTTGTTTTTTACATCGGGCAGTTATTCAATTCCGGTGAACCCGGCTAATATGGTACTGACTTACGGATCAAGCGCAGCTCCCACCAAGGTGTTTAACGGTTCATTCACGTCCAATGCGGCTGAAACAGCAAACCTCAATGCACAGGTGGGTTGCAGCGGATTCTTCATCGATGCTGTTACCGCAGGTACAATCCCGGCAAACTCCTTGTTTTTCTTTGTCAATACCAATTATTGCGACGGAGCTTATGACTGGACGAACCTCTGTGCCTCCGGATGGGGACCCTTGTATGTGGTTTATGTAAATGATCCGGCCTGGGTTTCGGGCTCCACTGCGGGTAATTATGCGAACAGCGCCAGCGGCAGCTCTCTGACGAGGTATTTTCGGACTGATTTCTCAGCCGTTACCGGAGGGGGGACATCCGGCATTACCGATTATTCATACCTGCCCAACTCCCTTGTTTGCGATTGCGATGGTGCCTCAGTCACCTGGTCTTCTGCCGGTGGTGCCCCTTCGCAATATGTCAGCCCTAACTCCTGTGCCTTTGCCAAGGCGATTCTCCCCATCGAATTGATTGGGTTTGCCGGAAAAAGAACCGGAATCAATTCCGTTCTGGTGAACTGGGTGACCGCCAGTGAAACAAATAATGCTTCATTTACATTAGACCGTGCCAATGAAGAGGGAGCATTTGAATTTGTAGGATCTTTGAAAGGTGCCGGAAACAGCAGTAGAACGTTGAATTATTCTTTTACCGACGACAATGCTCCTTCCGGTATTTGTTATTATCGCCTCCATCAGACCGATTTCAATGGCACAGAAACTTTTTCGCAAACAATAGCGATTCAGCCTTTCAATCATTTTGCGCTTGAACAGGTGTATCCCAACCCTGCTTCAGATCAGTTGAATGTGGCCATCACACAGGAAAGCAGCAATAATCTGGAGATAAGTATCAGCGATGTGCTTGGAAACTGTGTCTACAAAACAAACCGTTGCCTGGCTGAGAGGAGAAGCATATTCAGTCTGGATATAAGTGATCTGCCTCAAGGCGTTTATATCCTGAAAGTGACCGGAACCGAAAGAACCTATCAGCATAAATTTATTAAACACTGACAAGGAAGCATAAAAAAGAAGGGCTGCACTCGCAGCCCTTCTTTTTTAATATCCGGATCGTCCTTAGTAATAAGTAAGTCTTCTTACTTCGGCAATGTGTTTGGCGAGTCTCAGCACCTGACGGGTATAACCGTATTCGTTATCGTACCAGACATACAGCACAATGTTTTTTCCGTCCTTGCTGATGATCGTGGCAGGGCTGTCGAAAATGGAAGCGCAGGGGTTGCCTGTGCAGTCGCTGCTCACAAGTTCGTTGGAGTAGGAATACTGGATCTGTTCAACGAGGTCGCCATTGAGAGCGGCATCGCGCATGATTTCATTGACATCTTCTTTGGTGGTGGCCTTGCTGATGGTCAGGTTAAGAATAGCCAGTGACACATCGGGGGTAGGAACACGCACTGCATTACCGGTGAGCTTGCCGGTGAGCTCGGGAAGCACCTTGCCAACGGCTTTGTCGGCCCCTGTTTCTGTAATTACCATATTGACAGCCGCTGAACGGCCCCTTCTGTATTTAGGGTGGTAGTTGTCGAGCAGATTCTGGTCATTCGTATAAGAGTGAATGGTTTCAATATGTCCTTTTTCAATGCCCAGTTTTTTCTGGATCACCGATAGTACAGGTACGATGGCATTGGTGGTACAGGATGCCGCAGAAATTACTTTGTCTGTCGGTTTGCATTCACTCTGGTTCACACCGTGAACAATGTTAGGGATATCGCCTTTGCCGGGTGCGGTGAGAAGGACTTTGCCGATGCCTTTGGCAAGCAGGTGTTTGCTGAGTCCTTCACGGTCGCGGGAGGCACCGGTATTATCAATGAGCAATGCATCACTGATTCCGTAAGAAGTATAATCAATGGATTCAGGGTTGGAAGCGGAGATCATGTGGATAACGTGTCCATTCACAATGATGCATCGTTTGGATACATCGGGAATCACTGTTCCGGGGAAAGGGCCGTGAACGGAATCGCTGCGCAGCAGGTCAGCACGTTTAATGATATCCTCATCCGACTTGTCGCGCGTGACGATAGCGCGAAGGCGGAGCTGTTCTCCTTTACCTGCCTGGCTGATAAGCTCACGGGCGGCAAGTCTGCCGATACGTCCGAAACCATAAAGCACCACATCTTTGGGTTTAAGAGCGAATTTTTCTTTGCCGATGAAGGCTCCGAGCTTTGAGCCGAGGAATTCAGAAACGGATTTGTTTTTTTCCTGATTCCATTCTGCAGCCAGTTTCCCGATATCGATCCGGGAGGGTACTAGTTCGAGTCTGAAAAGTTCCTGAGCAAGAGCCAGTGTATCCTGCACATTGATGGGCTTCTTTACAATATCCTTGGCATACTGATGGAGGTTCATGATCTCACTCGCGCTGCGGTCGATCAGCTGGTTGCGGAAAATAACGAGTTCAACGGATTTGTCATACCAAAGCTTTCCAACAATGCCGATGAATTCAAGTGCGGCACGTTCCTGGTCAACCCAGTTTTTTAAATCGGATTCAAAGCTTGCTTTGCCTTTCGTTTGTTCAGCGCTTCCTATGCTCATTTGTTGTTTTGATTAGATGTGGATTTGTTTCCGGGTTCTGATTCTTATCCTGTAAAATCGATGCTAAATTATTTAATTTTTGGATAGGGCGGGCCAGGGATTGTGACAAAAAATAAACCGCGTAAAACAAGGTCGGATTTCCTTGCTTTGCGCGGTTTGACTCATTTTCAGGGCGTGTTAACCGAGGTAGGCCTTCAGCAGTTTGCTGCGTGAACTGTGGCGCAGGCGGCGTATGGCTTTTTCCTTGATCTGGCGGACACGCTCACGGGTGAGGTCGAATTTGGCCCCGATCTCTTCGAGTGTAAGTCCATGCTGTTCGCCGATTCCGAAAAAGAGCCGGATTACGTCGCGTTCACGCTCGGTGAGGGTCGACAAAGAACGTTCGATTTCCCTTTGGAGCGACTCGTTCATGAGGGTATTATCGGCCCGTGGCGAATCGTGGTTGATCAGCACATCCAGCAGGCTGTTGTCTTCACCGTTCAGAAGCGGAGCATCCATGGAAACATGGCGGCCCGATACTTTCATGGTGTCGGCTACTTTGTCCATCGGCAGTTCGAGAAGTGTGGACAACTCTTCCGCACTTGGCTCGCGTTCAAACTGCTGTTCAAGCTTGGAATAAGCCTTGTTGATCTTATTCAGCGACCCAACCTGGTTCAGGGGAAGGCGTACGATACGAGATTGTTCGGCCAGTGCCTGGAGGATGGATTGGCGGATCCACCATACGGCGTAAGAAATGAATTTGAATCCGCGTGTTTCATCAAAACGGCGTGCCGCCTTGATAAGGCCGAGGTTTCCTTCATTGATAAGATCGGGTAAACTGAGACCCTGATTCTGATATTGCTTGGCTACAGAAACAACAAAACGAAGATTGGCTTTGGTTAATTTTTCAAGAGCCCACTGATCTCCATCCCGGATCTTTTTGGCAAGCTGAACCTCTTCTTCCGCGGTAATTAATTCCTCCCGGCCTATCTCCTGAAGGTATTTATCCAGAGATGCACTTTCCCTGTTTGTGATCGATTTGGTTATCTTTAACTGTCTCATCTTCAGATATGTTAATTGAATAAAAAAGGGAAAAGCCCAATTATCTGATCACGAAAATATTGTTAAACTGTGGGTATACCAAATGTGAATAAGACTTTTTTTTCATTATTCTATTAAGCGCTAAAAAGTCCCTTTGAAAAGGACTTTTTAAGCGATTAACAGGGGATGAAATAAGATGTATTCAGATACCGAAAGCGTAGTAAGCTCTCATGCCGTTGGTGTAAATACCTTCGATGAGAATGCCGCCTTTTTTATTTTCAAGAACTGATTTAAGCTCTTCTTTGGAATTGACTTGTTTGTGATCGATTGTGGTAATGATGAAACCTTCTTTGATGCCGGCGCTGCGAAGCTTGCCCGACTCCAGCTTGGTTACTTTCAATCCGTTTTCAATGCCGAGCTTTGCTTTCTCTTCACCTGAAACCGTTTCGAATGTAGCACCGAGGGCTCTGGTCACTTCCACCGATTCCTTTTCGACCAGCCGGGTGTTGTTGTCTTTATTTTTGAGGACAACAGCCAGGCTGCTCTCTTTGGTGTCGCGTTTGATAGTAAGCGCCACTTTATCACCCGGCCTGTAACGGCTGATCTGCTCCTGAAGTTCAGGTACGGAATTGACTGAAACAGTACCTACCTTAGTAATGACATCACCTTCTTTCACTCCGGCCAGAGCGGCACTGCCGCCTTCATTCACACCATTCACATACACACCTTCTGTTTCGGATATGTTCTTCTCCTTTGCCAGGTGGGAATCAATATCGCGGATCATGACGCCGAGGTAAGCTCTTTGCACCGCCCCGAACTCTATCAGGTCTGACACCACTTTACGTACTAAGTTGGATGGAACAGCAAATGCATATCCCGCATAGCTTCCTGTCTGCGAAGCAATAGCTGTGTTAATGCCCACCAGCTCACCACGGGTATTCACCAGGGCTCCTCCGCTGTTACCGGGATTGACTGCCGCGTCAGTTTGTATAAACGATTCAACTGCATTCACTCCGGCCTGAGGGTCGTTGTCGATGATATTAATGTTGCGCCCCTTGGCGCTCACAATTCCTGCTGTGACGGTGGAAGTGAGGTTGAAAGGGTTACCCACTGCCAGCACCCATTCGCCCACACGCACATCATCCGAATTGCCGTAGCTTACATAGGGAAGGTTTTTCCCCTCAATTTTCAAAACAGCCAGATCGTACGAGGGGTCTTTACCAATCACTTTGGCTTCGTAAGTGCGCTTGTCATTCAGGGTCACCTCAATTTTCTGCGCATGATCAATCACGTGATTGTTTGTCACAATATATCCGTCGGGTGAGATAATCACACCGGAGCCGGAAGCCTGCTGAAGCTGGGGCTGACCGCCCTGGAAACCTCCTCCATTGAAAAAGTCATGAAATGGGTCACGGGGATCACTGAAATACATCTGGTTGGTATTCTGGGATTCGAAGACGGTTTTGACATGCACCACCGTATGAATGCTCATTTCGGCTGCCGTCCGGAAATCAATGGCTGTTTCCGGGGCAGAGTAGGGCAGGTGCACGAGTTTAATATTTTGCGGAGCCGGAACATAATCCGCATGGATCTGGTTTTTGTTGAAGACACTGTTTAATCCGAGCGCTGATGCTCCGCCAATAGCAGCGATCAGAAATGCACCAATAACACGTTTCATATGATAGATTTTTTTAGGTTTGAAATAGATGCTTAAAATTAGCTTCCTGAACAGGTATTACGCAAATTTTGTTCCTTTTATTTTCAATAGAAATATTTTTAACAAGTTTTAACAGGACTCCCTTTTTATATACCTTTGAAGGCTGTCTGGACAACAAAAAAATGGCTTCTTTCAAGGATAAATTACAGGTTTTTTTTCTGGGTCTGCTGCTTGGTTTGCTGCTCGGCGGAGGCTTCTTTTTATTCAAACTCGATCAGTTTGTGAAAGAGCTGAGTATTTATAAGTCATTCACCCGAAGCAATGAACAAACGGTAAGCAGGGACGACAGAAAAGAAGATCCTCAAAGCATACAGGGCACTGCAAAATCCAGGCCGGGTAATACATTTTACAGCAATCCGCCGCTCCCACGGAAAGACACGGCGGCCACGAAGGCAAATCTCTTCCGTTCACAACAGGCTGCCGATTCCACCAAAGTCACTGATTCTCTGAACACTGCCCAGGCAGGAAAAGCGGAAGAGGATATTGTCTTACGGAAAGACCAATTACTCAGTACCCGAAACCTTGAGGAAATAAACATCAGCCCTGTGGCTGTCAATCCTTCAGCCGCGCGTGACTCGCTGGCTGCAAAAATGGCAGGGGTACGTGACGAACATGCAGGTGCTCATCAGTTTGAAAGTGTTGAGTTCTGGTCATCACCACTTAACTATCGCGGCTATAAAATGAACCGGAACAAACTGGTTCTGTATGGGTTCAGTGAACCCGAGCTCGTCAGGTTGTTCAAACTTGATGATGAAATATACCTGCACACAGGTTCTGTGGTTTACCGCCTCGATTATACAAATGATTTCAGGCCGTATGAGCGTGTAACTTCCGACGTCATTCTCAGTAAATTGAAATGAGGAGTCACATCCTCAGGATGTTTTATCAAACTAATTGACTGGATCCGATGAAAATCTCTTTTTCCAAATACCAGGGTGCCGGAAATGATTTTGTCATTATTGACAACCGCAAAAACACATTTGACCGCAATGATACCCGGCTGGTATCCAGACTATGCGACCGGCGTTTCGGGGTGGGAAGTGATGGCCTCATGCTGCTTTGCAATTCAGATAACACCGATTTCGAAATGGTGTATTATAATTCCGATGGAAACTCGAGCACGATGTGCGGAAACGGCGGACGCTGCATCGTGAACTTTGCCAGGCAACTGGGAATTACCAAAGAAAAAGCAGTATTTCTCGCAGTTGACGGAATCCACGAAGCCATTTCCTGTGGCTCAACAGTCAAGCTCCGCATGAATGATGTCAGCAACATAGAGTTCACCGATAATTTTTATTTTCTTGATACCGGATCACCGCATTATGTAAAGTTCGTGGAAGGGCTGGATTTATATGATGTGTATACAGAAGGTCAGGCCATCCGCAATTCACCCCGGTTTCTCGCAAACGGAACCAATGTCAATTTCGTGGAGCGCGAACCCGGATATCTGTTTGTCCGCACCTACGAAAGGGGAGTGGAAGATGAAACGCTGGCCTGCGGAACGGGAGTAACTGCTTCAGCACTCGTCGCGGCCATGAAAGGGCTCTGTGGAAAACACGGATCATGCGATGTGAAGACTCCCGGTGGTAAGCTGAAAGTATATTTCAAACAAACAAGTCCGCATTCTTTTTCCGATATATGGCTCGAAGGCCCTGCAGAAAAGGTCTTTGAAGGTGAAATTGAAATCTGATGACAAGCGCCGGCCATGACAGACCTGAATAAAATCAATTACCTGAATATCGGTCTCATGCTGGTTTCAGCACTGGTTGCTTTTTACCTGCCCTTCGATCTCTTTCTGTTTGTTTACGCCGTCCTGGGTCCTGCACATTATCTCACCGAAATATCCTGGCTTCACGAACGCCGTTATTTCACCAAAGGCAAAAGAGATTATATCGTTCTTGCCATTCTTGCCGTACTCCTCTTTTTTGCAGCTTATGTCCTCAAGGACCTGAAGCTTTTTCAGAAAGACCGCCTTTGGTATATGCTGGCCACTACCTTCATATACATTGCTTTTTTTTCAGCCCTGGTGCTGGTCATGCTCAAAGATGCTTTCCCCCGTTTTGTGGGGATCGCTCTCGTATGTGTGACAGCCGTGATTGTTAAAAATCCACACGTTGAAGTGCTTTTTGCCATTTTTATTCCAACCATGATTCATGTGTTTGTTTTTACCGGACTGTTCATTCTGTACGGCGCCATGAAAAGCCGCAGCCTGAGCGGATATATTTCCTTTGCCGTCTTCCTGCTTTGTCCCATTCTTTTTATCCTGTTGGATGCCCCTGGCCTTTACGTGAGCACTTATGCACGCAATACCTATCATTATTTCCAGGCTCTGAACACCGCTATGTTTGACTATTTTCGTCCGGAGAATAATGCAGGCCGCGACCTTAATCAGATCATATTCCAGTCGCAGACAGGGGTCAAAATCATGCGCTTCATTGCATTTGCCTATACCTACCATTATCTGAACTGGTTTTCAAAAACAACGGTCATCAAATGGCATCTGATCTCAAAAAAGCGTATGGCATTGATCGCGATTCTTTGGCTCTTTTCAGTGGGTTTATACCGCTACGATTATAAGCTTGGTTTCGACTGGCTTTTCCTGCTCAGTTTTCTGCATGTGTTTCTGGAATTTCCACTCAACCACACTTCATTCATCGGGATCGTGAGTGAGTCGAAAAAATTATTGGGATTTCATGCACAACCTCTCTCCGTAAGAAAGAAATCAAATTGAAATGAATCCTGCCCTGAAAACCGCTTACATTCCTGAAGTCGCCCATGCGGAGCCGGCTGATTTGCGAAAGGGCATTTTTCTGGTCATCCTGCATGCCTCACGCATTCCGCCACACATCGGCATGTTGTTCAACGGGGCCTACCATTCCCTGAATGTAAAAGGGCGCGATATTGCAGTGCCCCTTGAAGCCCTCCTGAAGAACATTACCCTCCGCAAACTGCCTGCTCTTTTCGTGGAAGTAAAAACAGATAGCCAGAATCAGGGTTTGATGTCGGAGGCATTCATCAGTCAGGTGCAACGCTTTAACCGCGTTGATGTGGGTGTTGCAACTTGTCTGAGCCCCATTCGCCTCTTTTTTGAAGAGAGACTTCATCTGAATGTTTCAGACATTCATTACCTGTGGCAGCTCATCCCTTTATTACAGGAAAAAGAGATAATCGGTAAAGCGTATGGGTTTTTCCTTCAAACGGATCCGGACCAGGGCTTTTGCCTCCCTCAATATACCATGGAAGAAATAAATAAGGGTATCGAACAGGTTAGAAACGAATATAAAAACTGATGCAGACACTCAAGGGAGACAAAGTATACCTGCGCGCAATCGAGCCGTCCGACATTGATGAGGTTTATCAATGGGAAAACGATACCAGCATCTGGCACCTCAGCAATACCATTTCCCCCTTTTCGCGCTTTGTTCTCGAGCAATATCTTGCGGAAGCGCATCAGGATATTTTCACCACCAAACAGCTTCGCCTTGTGATTTGCCTGCCCGGCGGGAAAGCGATTGGCTGCATTGATTTGTTCGACTTTGAACCTTTGCACCAACGGGCTGGTGTAGGCATTCTGATTGTCGACAATGCCGATCGCGGCAAGGGTTATGCCACTGAAGCACTTTCGCTTCTCATTGACTACTGCCGCGTCACCCTTCATCTCAACCAGTTGTACTGCAACATCATTGCAGGAAATGACTTTAGCCAGAAGCTGTTCACCAATATGGGCTTCCAGATATGCGGCATTAAGAAGGCATGGCTGCGTGATGCCCAAGGCTGGAAAGACGAGAATATGCTCCAGCTGATGCTCTGATCCTCAGTACCTCCTTAACACAAACAATTGTTGTCCTAATTGCGTAATTTTGTTCATCCTATGAAGATGCGCATCCGGAACCTGGTATTGATCACTGTAATCGTCCTGATTGCACTATTCATTTCTTTTTGCGGAAATGAACATAGTTCCCGTATAGCTTCAGCCGTTCAACCTGCCGATCCATGGGTCGGCCATCGCGATTCAGTACACTACGTGGGCATCAATACCTGCAGGCAATGTCATGCCGGGATCTATGAAACATTCATCAAAACCGGAATGGGACAAAGTTTTGATTCTGCCAGTCGCCATAAAAGTGTTGCCCGGTTCGAACCTCACACAGTCATTTATGATAAGGACGCTGATTTTTATTATCACCCTTTCTGGAAAAACAATGCTTTCTACATCAAAGAGTTCAGACTGAATAAAAAAGATACGGTATACAGCCGTACCGAAAAGGTGAACTATATCATCGGCTCGGGCCAGCATACCAATTCACACATCCTGAACGCCAACGGATATCTGCATCAGATGCCCATGACCTTTTATGCTCAAAAGGGTGTCTGGGACTTCCCTCCGGGTTTTGAGAACGGTTCGAATACACGTTTTTCAAGAAAGATCGGACTGGAATGTATGAGCTGCCACAATGCTTATCCCGATTTCGTCATTGGCTCGGAAAACAAATACAACAGAGTTATGAACGGGATTGACTGCGAGCGTTGCCACGGCCCTGGCAGTGCCCATGTGGCTAGTAAACAGCGCGGAGAGAAAGTCGATACTTCACTTTATACGGATTATACCATTGTGAACCCCGGGAAGCTGACCGTCGACCGTCAGTTTGATGTGTGCATGCGCTGCCACCTGCAGGGGGATGCGGTCCTCAAACCCGGTAAATCATTCTACGATTTCAAGCCCGGCATGGTGCTCTCTGATTTCATCACCGTATTCATGCCCAAATACAAAGGTGCGGAAGACCAGTTTATCATGGCTTCCCATGCTGCCAGACTCAAGATGAGCAAGTGCTTTATCCGGTCTCTCCCGAAAGAAGGGGCGGAGAAATCTCTTCGTCCCTACAAAAACGCACTCACCTGCGTAACCTGTCACAATCCGCATGTGAGTGTGCGTGTGACCGGAACAAATGTGTTCAACAATGCCTGTAACTCCTGCCACAACAGCAGCAAAGACAATGGCTTGTGTACTGAAAAAGAGAAAACCCGCATGCTCTCCGGTAATAATTGCGTCAGTTGCCACATGCCACGTTCGGGTTCAACCGACATACCTCACGTGACTGTACACGATCATTATATCCGAAAGCCTTTGCCAAAAGCGGATGTCAAAGCGCTGAAACAATTCATCGGACTGTATGCTGTCAATGATGATCACCCTTCTTCAGCTACCAAAGCACAGGGCTATGTCAATTACTATGAGAAGTTCGACCGGAAAAATCAAGCCTTGCTCGATTCCGCGTTAAGCAATACTCCATCACGTACACAGGAAGAAATAAGAACAGGCCTGGGCACCCTTATTCAGATATATTTTCTCCGGAAAGAATATAAAACCATACTCGGGCTTGTTGAAAAAGCCGGTAAAGAGTGGGTGATGGGCGAAGGACTCAGCAAGCAAAGCTGGAACAATGCCGATGCCTGGACAGCCTACCGGATCGGAGAGTCATACAGTGCAATGAGCCGCATCAATGATGCTGAGGCATTGTACCACAAGGCCTGTGTGCTGGCGCCCTATAATCTCGATTTTCAAAACAAATACGGAACTCTTCTCATGGAGCTTAACAAACGTGAGGCGTCGGCCAAAGTATTTGATTTCATAATCGGTCAGGATCCCGGTTTTGCCTCTGCTTATAATAACAGGGGAAGATTGTATTTCTACAGTGCTGAATTTGCCAAGGCTGAATTGTATTTCGACAGGGCCTTGTTGCTTGATCCCGATCTCTTGCAGGCAATGAAAAATAAAGTGGATCTTTACAACGAAGAGAAAGAATACGACCGGGCGAAAACACTTTTGCTTAAGATACGGTTACGCTATCCGAACGACCGGGATGCGAAGCTTTTACTGGAACGAATGAAACAATTGAAACTGATCAGCTGAGTACGGCTGTTTTGAATAATACCGAAAGAATGGCAGAGAAAAAAAAGAAAACAGTACCGCTTATTCTGTTCTCAGCGGCAATCTTGCTTGTTGCCGGATGTTTCTGGTTGTATCGTATGATTTATCTGGGCAATGTGGAGCTGGGTGACAAGCGTTCTGAATTCCTGTATATCCGTTCGGGCTCGACTTACGAACAGGTCCTGAATGAACTCACGGAGCACCATTTTATCAAGAGCCGCAGTTCATTTGACTGGGTGGCCAAGATGAAGAAATACGATAAGAGCATCAAGCCGGGACGTTACCGTGTGCTGGAGCATATGAGCAACAGTGCCCTGATCAATATGCTTCGAAAAGGTGAGCAGGAACCCGTGCACTTTACTTTGAACGCGGTACACACGAAGGTGCAACTTGCCTCCCGTGTAGGCGGTAAACTGGAGGCCGATTCCATTGCCCTGCTCAATATGCTGAACGACGATGCGTATCTGAGCCGGTATGGCATGAACGTGAACACCATCCTAAGCCTGTTTGTTCCTCAGACCTATGAATTCTACTGGACCACTTCAGCGGAAGCCTTCATGGAACGCATGGCCAGGGAATACAAGAAATTCTGGAATGAGGAGCGCAAAGGAAAAGCAAGGGCGATCGGACTAAGTCAGACGGAAGTAGTGACGCTTGCATCCATCGTGGAAGAGGAGCAAAGCCGTTTTGATGACGAGAAGCCACTGATTGCGGGTGTATACATGAACCGCCTGAAAGCGCACATGCCTTTGCAGTCGGACCCTACCGTACGCTATGCCCTGGGCGATTTTTCAGTGAACCGTGTGCTTTCGGAAGATCTTCGGACCCCTTCACCATATAATACCTACTTGCATGCCGGCCTGCCTCCCGGTCCGATCTGCTTTCCGGAGCCATCTTCGGTAGACGCTGTGCTGAACTATAAGAAGCACAATTACATTTACATGTGCGCGGAATTTGGAACAGGCCGCCATCATTTTGCCGAAACATTCGAACAACACAAGCTCAATGCCCAGCGCTACCGTGACGCTCTTGATAAAAACGGGATAAAACGTTGATTGGGTTCAATCGATAAGGCCGGCTTTCTGCCTTTTTTCAAAGTCACGTACCAGCAAATAATACCAGACCACACCGATCGAATACAACACGGCCGTGATCAGGAAAATATTCACGTAAATGACTCCCTGGTTGCGGAGTATGCCGAAAAATAAGCCACTGAAAAACCAGCTCCCGCTCCAAATGGCGGCTGTCAGTGCACTCACAATTTCCTGATTACGTTTCCCCACATAATTCATCACCACATCCGAAGTCATAGGGCCTGCCATATTCATGAGCGGCTGCCGCAACAGGTAACAGCCAATAGCAATATATACGGAAATGTTCAGCTGGCTGTAAAACTGGGTTGTTGCCATCAGCACGAGGGCAATGATGGCGAAGGATTGTGTGGTGGGGATGGCTATTTTATATCCGATTGCTTTTTTGATGTTAGGAACCATCAGAGCTCCCAGAGCAACCAGAAAGGAAGCAAGAACATTCACCGCATTGATGTGAGCGGTGCTCATGCCATGCACATTGGCAAAAAATAAACTGATGAAAGGAATGGTGAAGCCTGCTCCCACAGCTATGATAAGTGTGGGAACCAGGGCCCGGATAATGATGTTCCAGTCGGCCTTTACGGACCCTTTGAACACCGGCTTTGCTTCGGGTATCTGTTCCCGGATCTTTACCTGGCTCAGGCAAAACAAACCCATGAAGCTAAGCAGTGTAATTCCGTAGAGAAGGCTTTTTTCATTAAACAAAACCGGGTTGAATGTATTCAGACTTGAAATGACGATACTGCAGAAAATAGTGGCTATGCTCCAGGTGGAATAGCTCAATGCAATGGCCGAAGTGTGATCTTCGGTTGGGGAGTTGCGCAGGATAAAAGGGAGTACAGGTATCTGCATGCAGGTGAAGGAGGCTCCCCAGAGCAATTGCATCAGATGGTTGACAGGGATGGCATGGAGTTCGACGGTGTAAAGTATCCCCAGGGCAAATACGGGGACACAGCAGCAGGCGATGTAAAACAGATGCATCAGTTTTCGTTGCCGGATAAACAGGCCTACGAATACAGCTGTGGCCAATACACCCAGATACCTGAACTTTGTGGCATCAGCAACCTGGCCGTCGGTATAGCCTTCCACCCGCATGTAAAGCGGGAGGTTGGAGAGAAATGAGGAATTAACCAGCTGCAGGCAGAATTCAGCACTGATGAGGAACAGAATACTTCGGCTGAGCTTGCTGTAATCCCTGAAATTATCCAGAAAACGGCTGAGAAACATGGGCGCAAATTACGAAGCGCTTTTTACAATCGGAAGCGAATTCTGTTCTGCGGCAGGGAGCGGAGGCAATGGCCAAATAGGATCAGGAGCGGAGAATGGCGGTGGCTTCAATCTCAACAAGCAGGGCGGGGTGTATGAGCGCTTTTACTTCAACCATGGTAGCTACAGGTCTGATGTCGCGAAAGAACTCTCCATGGGCCTTGCCGATTTTCTCCCAGCCGGAGATATCGGTTGTGAAAATACGCGTGCGCACCACATCCCGGAGACTGCCTCCGGCTTCCTTCAGGGCTTTTTCTATTTTCTGCAATGCATAAACAGTTTGTGCATACAGGTCATTTTCACCAATAATGGATTCTCCTTCAGAGGCTGTAGTCCCCGCCACTTCAATGTGATTTCCGATTCTGACTGCCCGGGAGTAACCCACAAGAGATTCCCATTTGGCCCCGGAAGAGATGTTGATCCGCTCTGTGTGATTCATTCCTTGATGTTTGTCTCAAATATAATAGAATGCCTGCTCCGGTCTCCATTGAAATCAATGGCAAGAAAGAATAAAGATTTCTTTTCAAACAGATTTATGGGTGCTGAACTTTGGATCAAATTTCACAAACATATGAAACCAGATGCTTCGGGCATAACGGAAAGCTAACGGGAGTATGAGGATCATCAGAACGGCATTGCCGCTTAGGACCGCCCAGTCGGACCATCCCGCAACAAGCCAGAGGAACAGTACGGTAGCGACGGAGAGACCCACTGATATACCGTAACTGACATACATGGAACCCCACCAGAAACCAACTTCAGGTAAAAAGGACTGTCCGCACACAGGGCAGTTGTCCGGCATGGCATATATTTTAGGGATGTTGTAAGGGTTTTTGGAAAGGAACAAATCTCCGGTATGACAACGGGGACATTTCTGATTCAAAATGGAGTAAATAATTGAATCGTGATTCATGTCACAAAGGTAGAGTAAAATCAAATCTATATATCTGAATACGTATGATCTGTATCAGGATTTACCAGAAGAAAAGGAAGAGGATTGCGGCCAAAACGATAAAAATGACAAAAGCCCATCCGTCGGCCGGGAAATAGTTATAGTATTTGACGAAGAAAGCTTTTATTTTTTGCATGGGATGAATTCCTGGATGCAAAGATAAGCTTATTCAGGTGGGTACCCGAGATTTCAGGCATGATGTATATCAGTGAAAAATGCTCTTTGTTTGGAGACGGAACCGATTGGACGAAGATTATTGTGCCGGGAGGCAAGGCGGTGAGCCAGGTAAATCAAGGCTGAGGCGGAAAGAACAAGTCCGGCAGCTTTCAGCAAAGGCATCCATGCATTGAGATTTGAAAAGCTAATATCAAGTGTAGGGCATAAAGAGAGTGTGAGGCCTGCCGCAGCAAGGAGCAGACCGATAGTAAGAAGGAAACCTGATTTGCGGAACCAGATGAACTGAATGACCGCAAGTCCCAATCCCAGGCAGAAAAGTGAAATTTCACTATAGCTGGCAAAGCCATCCAGATGGAGCGGAGTGAAAAGAAGAAAGGCGGCTCCTATCGAAGCAAAAAGAGGAAAGCCGGTACCAGGCTTATTCAACTCCAGCAACAGACCCATGCCCAGAATGAGGATAAGGAGGAAACAGATCGCCGGATGCAGCAGGAAATCAAGAATCCTTTCAAAGATGCGGGGCTGATATTTGTAAACAACCAGATTCGCGGAAGGATTCAGGTTTGCTTTCTGTATGGATGCATTGTTTTCCCCAACAGGCAAGGCATCAATATCCGTGACACAGGCTGGTTCTTCCCTGTCTTTGACCGTTTTCTGAAGGATTGAATTGACATAGGTCTTGTATTTGTCTCTGAACTGATTGTCTTTCATTTTGAATACGGAAGTCGTTACCTGGCTTTTTTTATCTGCACTTCCTGAGTCCCGTCGCAATGAGATGATGGCTCCGCTCGAGTTGGTTCCGTTATCAAGAAACACAGTCATAGGCTTGTTGAATTCCGAAAGTTTATTCCGGATGTCGGAAGCCGTTTCATCAAAATCGGCAAACGTATTGAGGTGAATATAAACCATGTCCACATCCAGAGTCATGGCTTGTTTAAGCGCAGCACTGGTATGATGGGGTGTTCGGTTGCCAAGCTCCGCATTAATACCGTATTCATAAATCCTTGTTTTGCAACCGGTGTTTTCAAGAACGCTTTTCTTACCTGCGGAATCGTTTGGGGCAGGGCTCGCTGCAGGTTGATGAGCTGGGATGTCGGCTGGAAAACCAATCGTAACATTCAATGAAAAAGGGTTTTTGCTTGCTGCTGTGACAGGGTTGGCGTCTGCTGCACGAACAGAGGAAGAGGCCGTTCCGGAAACCGAAACCGGCGGAGTTGCAGAGGCCAGTGCAAGGTCGGCTGCAAGGATAAGCAGAAACAGCAGGGAAAATTTAAACAAACGGCCTGATGGCTTCATGGTCCTGTTTTACAAGACTAAAGTAGTGAAAATCTGCTTTTTAAGAAAGAAACGATGTTAAAAGATGTGAAATCGCTCAAAAGAGATATGATGGTCGTCTTCATTCATCCAAATAAATGAATTGCTTGATAGGCCGCGGATTATCATGATTAACCAATCATTTTACATCATAATAAATCATGAAAGTCAGCGGCCAATAAAGAAGTTTAGAGGATAAATCTATTAAGAAAGGCTGCATATACAGGAATCACCAGAGAAAAAGATCAGAAAAAACGATTCAGTTTTTTCATAAACTCTACTGCAATATGAGGGTTGCAGGCCACGATGGATTTGCCATAGATATAATTGTTTTTACCCTTGAAATCGCAGACAATGCCTCCGGCCTGTTGCACGATGAAGGCGCCTCCACTGACATCCCAGGGATGCAGGCTGTATTCGTAAAATGCTTCAAATCTCCCGCAAGCGACATAAGCCAGATCTGTGGCGGCAGATCCCAGGCGCCGAAGGCCCCGTGTGGAATGCATATATTCACGGAAAAGCTGCAGGTATTCGGTTTCTTTGGTGTGATCGTAATAAGGAAAACCGGTTGCAATCAGGGAATCTTTCAGATTGGCAGTCTTAGATACATTTATCTCATTCCCGTTCAGATAGGCTTTGCTGTTTTCCCAGGCATAAAAGCATTCATCCAGGTTCACTTCATAGACAATGCCTAAAATAGTTTTGCCGGCACGTTCGAGACCGATGCTCACCGCATAGCAGGGTATGCCATGAATGAAGTTGGTTGTGCCGTCAAGCGGATCGATGATCCAGTTATAAGCTTCGCCTTTAAGCACGGTGGTTTCCTCTTCGGTCATGAATCCTGCTCCGGGTATCAGTGACTTGAGTGCGTTAACCAGTATCTGTTCACTTTTTTTATCAACGTAGGTTACAAGGCTGTTCCTGCTCTTTTCCTCGACCTGTACGGGCTTAATCTTTTTTTGTTCTTCCCGGATGAATGCGCCGGCTTGACGCGCCGCTTCGCAGGCTTGTTTGCAGATTTCCTGAAGATTGAGGGAGTTCATAGAAAAATGTACGTAAGATTTTAAATGATGGATTTAGTTAGTCGGCGGATTGTATATCTGATCCGCAGAGCTCCTCAGGCAGCGGCAGGAGGTTCCGGGGGGGGCGCAGGAACAGGAAGTTCCCGGGATGCAAGCCTGCTGAAATAAAAGATACCGGTAAGGCCCAGGAGGAACAGACAAATGGCAATGAACATGGCCTGGGTGACGGTATAATCATGGATTTTGAAAAGCACTGTGTTTTCACGGATCTGCTCAATGAAGAATCGTTCGATTCCATTCATGATCAGGTAAATGCTGAACATCATTCCCGGAATGCGGATACGTTTTCGGAAAGCCCAGAGAACAAAAAAGAGGGCAATGCAGATCACCGATTCGTAAAATGGGGTGGGGAACACCTTCGCAATGAGATAAGGTGTTTCGTTCCAGTTGCAATGACAGCCGGCTCTTTCCAGCGTGCCCTGGATATAAGGGTTGCATTCCTGATTCACATTATTCGGATAATTGTAGGCCCACATCCAGTCAGGAAGAACGAACCAGCCCGGCTTTGCTGCGGTGTGAGGAATACCCCAATCTCCATCGCCAGCGACGTGACAGCCGATACGTCCAACACCATATGCAAGCATGAGGCCCGGAGCGCAGGCGTCAATCACATAGCGGATATCCATTCCGTTGCGATGTGCATAATAAATCACCGAAAGCCCGCCAACAATCAATCCTCCATACATGGTCAGCCCGCTGAATGAAAAGACCATGCCCATGGGATCAGCACGGAAATCACCCAGGTTCTCGAGAATGTGAAAGAGCTTAGCGCCCAACAATCCAGCCACCGCGGCAATGAGTGTCATATTGCTCACGTGTTCATAAGGATGAAATGGCACATCCATGAGCTTGGGCTCAGGAAGTCTGAGTTTTTCTTTTTCCCGGTATTTCATCCAGGCAAAGACAGCAGCCAGCAAAAGACCTCCGATCACATTACCCTGAAGCGAAAGCATATAATCGCGTGGGTTGCCGGTAATTGAACCATAGTTCCACAGAAACCCGATCAGCTTGTAACCAATCAGAAAGCCGAATATGCCGTTGGTGATCAGGTCGGAACTGGAAGCAGCCTCACCCTTCATCACTTTGCGGAAGGTGCTCTTTACAAGACCGAGGCGTTCTTTACGTTTGAGTTCGTGTGAGAAAAAATACCCCGCCAGAAGAAAGGAAATAGCAACAAAAAAGCCGAAGCTCTGGAGTATTTTCAAAAAAGGAATCTCCACTCCAAATAAATCCTTTACTGCATGATAAATAGTTGGATACATAAAAGATTTTTTTTCTGTTTTTACAACGAGAGTGTTGAACTTAATATGGGTTGTTCCTGTGTCTTGCTTTTTTCAGGATGCGATGTCATCATTTCTTTTTCATCGTTGATGAGCATCAGTCCGTCAGCCCCCAGTGCACTTAGCTTTACTGAAAGAAGCTGATTATAAGCATCGGCTCGGTAAGTAGTTTTGACTTTGATGTAGTTATCGGTAAATCCATGCATGATGCCTGCGGGGCCTTCGTGCTCGAAAAGCACTTTCCGTTCTGTGCCTGCATGCTGCAGATAAAAATCACGCAGTTTTTTGGCCGATAAGATGCGAAGCATTTTGTTTCTTTTCTTCCGGATTGCAAGCGGGACAATACCTCCCAGTTTCAATGCGTCAGTATCGGCCCGTTCGGAATAGGTAAATACGTGCAGGTAAGAAATGTCAAGTTGATTCAGGTAATTATAGGTTTCCAGAAAATCTTCGTCCGTCTCCCCCGGAAAGCCAACGATCACATCCACACCGATGCAGGCATGAGGCATACGTGCACGGATCGCAGAAACCCTGGCGGTGTAAAGGGATGATAGATAGCGGCGGCGCATCAGTTTCAGAATCTTATCGGAACCGCTTTGAAGGGGCACGTGAAAATGGGGCACGAAACGTTTCGATTCGCTTACAAATTCAATGACCTCGTCGGTCAGCAGATTGGGCTCAATAGAGGAGATACGAAAGCGCTCGATTCCTTCTGTTTCATCCAGTTGCCTGATCAGATCTATAAAAGATGATTCCTTTTTTTTGTCACTCAGTAATCCTTTG
>DASYGQ010000024.1:0-2556 GCA_035999585.1 Bacteroidia bacterium
ATTCCGAAAAATTTCAATTCAAAATCAGTCCAAAATCCCATGAATTTGAACCCCGAATTCCATTGGCCTCAGAAAAGAAGTCCTAAGCTTTTGCTGTGTCGTTTCGTATTTTCATTTATTCAAAAAAATTTCATCCTCTTCTTAGTATCTTGTAGGAGAAAACGATCCATCCGGTTAAGTAGACCGGCAGAAGGTGCAGGAGGGATAAACAATTCATCAGTAATTGAAAATCAGTATGCAATCAAATAAGATACCTTCCCGGACTCCGGTTGTCATCATTGGGGCTGGCCCTACTGGATTGAGCATGGCCGCACAATTAATCCGGTACCAAATTGACTTTGTCATCCTTGAGAAAAATGAAAAAACAACGGTTTTCTCAAAAGCCATCGCGGTTCAGGCCCGAACACTTGAAATCTTCGATGAAATTGACCTTGCCCGAAAAGCACTCGAAGAAGGCCGCCTCACAACGGCTTTGAATATATTTTATGAGGGCAAACGGAAGGTCGCAGTTGATTTCAATGGTTTAGGCGAAGGTCTGAGTCCCTTCCCTTTTGCCCTTTCTCTGGAGCAATGCAAAACCGAGAAGCTTTTGGCAGATCACCTGATAAAGAATGGAAAAACCATTCACTGGAAATGCGAGTTCCTCCGTTTTGAGCAAAAGGACGGTGTTAAAGTCTATTTTAAAGATCCCCAGGGAAACGAACAGACCATCGAAGCAGACTACCTGATTGGTTGTGATGGAGCCGGAAGTTTAATCAGACATCAGATGGGAGTTCCCTTTGCGGGAAGCACGGTGCCGAAACTCTTTTATGTGGCTGATGTAAAACTGAGCAGCCCGGTTATCAATAAAGATCAATTGTTCATTTTCCTGCTGAAGAAAGGATTCGCCCTCTTTTTTCCAATGGAAGGACAAGGCCAATACCGTGTTGTCGGCGTTCTTCCCGAAAAAACTGAACTGGATCATGATTACCGGTTTGAGGATCTGGAGGAGCCACTCAGGGCGCAAATGAAAACAGAACTCGTATTTGAAGAAGTGAGATGGTTCTCAACTTATAAGGTACATAGCCGCATGGCACGTGTCTTTGGCAAGGATCGCTGCTTTATTGCCGGCGATGCGGCCCACATCCACACACCTGCCGGCGGTCAGGGTATGAACACAGGGATACAGGATGCATACAATCTGGCCTGGAAAATAGCCTATACCATGCGTTACAACATGAATGCCTCGGTTCTTGAAACCTACAATGCGGAGCGCATGGAAAACGCAAAGCATTTATTGCACACGACCGACCGGATGTTTGACATCATGGCCGGTTCGGGAGTCTTCTGGAATTTTGTCCGGTTGAAGTTCTTTCCTTTGATGGCGCGTTTGATTCTGAAATCAAGCCGGGTAAGAAAACTGATTTTCCCGCTGATCTCGCAAACCGGAATTGCTTATCCTGACAGTCCTTTAACCCACCAGAGTGCTGTTGGTAAAGCCCATGCAGGCGACCGTATGCCTTATTTTGTATTCAGTGATGGCAAAAGCATTTTCGATTACCTGAAAGAACCGGTCTTTAAAGTTTTGTTCTTCGGTCCTATGGAGGCGAAGCCCTTCGATCAATTAAAGCACTTTCAGTTCCCGGTGGTTACAAGCTCGTTTTCTGAAATCCCCGAACCGATTTTCGGAGATGCGCAGGATTTCTATGTCCTGTTAAGACCTGACAATCATATCTTATATATTGGAAAGAGTTTGAATACCTGCAGCGCGGTATTTGAAAGTATTGCGTAGTTGTAAATTGCGGATTGTGTGAAGATCCTGTCAACTGTCAGGAATGCTGGAATCAATCCCAACCAGTGATTAATTCCTGACGCTAGGGCAGCAAAGAAATAATTCTAAACACCGTTTTAAGAGTTTAAAAGAATGAAAAAACTTCTGGAACAAATAAGAGCCTGCGAGGTATGCACAACCTATTTGCCAAACAAACCCAAACCGGTCATACAGGCAAGCCGGCTCTCCAAAATAGTAATCATTGGGCAAGCTCCGGGCCAGAAGGTTCAGGACAGCGGAATTCCATGGGATGATTTAAGCGGCAATGAATTGCGACGATGGTTGGGAGTTACGAAGGAACAGTTTTATAATGATAAACTGTTTGCACTTATGCCCATGGGATTTTGTTATCCCGGAAAGAGTAAAACAGGAGATCTGCCTCCACGGGCTGAATGCGCTCCATTATGGCATCAACAAATATTGTCGAAATTAAAAGGTGTTGAATTGACGCTACTCATTGGCCAATATGCCCAAAAACACTATTTGGGAGTTGACTTTAAACCAAGCCTGACCGAGAATGTACAGAATTACAAAGCGTTTTTACCCCGGTATCTGCCTTTGGTGCATCCTTCCCCCCGCAACAGAATCTGGCAAAGGAAAAACCCCTGGTTTGAATCAGCTGTTGTCCCTGCATTACAGAAAATCGTTAAGGATCTTATTCTGTAACCTTTTTATGGCTCCACTTGGGCCATTCACATAAACCGTTCCTATCCGTTAAGCTTCCAGTTCCTTCAAAATAGTTTCGG
>DASYGQ010000032.1:0-6115 GCA_035999585.1 Bacteroidia bacterium
GTCCTTCTCTGGCCAGCACCCTCAAAATATTTCCATTTGTGAAGGCGGATGAAAGCAGCAAGGCACAGGGACAGGCAACAATCAGAACGGAGGTGACAGCATTGAGTACTTTGGAAGGATCGGCAAATGACCAGTAAACAGCCGAAACGGCTGCCAGGCTCAGAAGCACCCAGGTGAAGTTTCTGCTCAGAGCATGAATAAAACCACTTGGTGCTGGCGTTTTCTTTTTGAACGCATCGCTGCTCCAAAGGCGGGTCAGGTAGCTTTGCGGAACTTCTCTGACCAGCTCCAGTTCGATCTTTCCTGCGCATTGCCTCCCGCCGGCATAAATAATTTCCCCGGGCATTTTTTGCACCGGCAATGATTCACCTGTCACAAAACTATAATCAATACGCGCCTGCCCCAGAATCATTATCCCGTCTGCCGGAATCAGTTCTCCGTGACGGATAATGATCCGATCGCCTTTCAGCAGTGCGGAGACAGGAATATCGGATTCTTTTTCGTTCCTTCTGACAGTTACTGAAACCGGGAAATACGATTTATAGTCACGCTCGAACGACAGAGCCTGATGGGTATAATCCTGAAATACCCGGCCAGCCAGCATAAAGAAAACGATGCCCGACATCGAATCCAGGTAACCGCTGCCGGTTCCGGACACAATCTCATAAACGCTTCTGATAAAAGTGATCAGGATCGCCAATACAATCGGTGCATCAATATTCAGAAATTTAGCACGCAAGCCCTTCCAGGCGGAGATATAAAATTCAGATGCACTGAAAAAGAATACAGGCATGGCCAGCATCAGATTCAGATACTGGAAGAAACGTCCAAGGCCCGGCAGATTGAATCTGCCTCCCGACAAATATTCCGGAAAGCTAAACATCATGATGTTTCCGAAACAGAAACCGGCTATACCCAATCGCAATAGCCGGCGGCGATCCGTCTTACGGATCTTCCGTTCGTCCATGTCTTTCAGACTGATGTGCGGCTCATACCCGATTTCAGTCAGCAGTTCGGCTATCCTCCGCAACGAGCAGGCATCGGCATCAGACACAATGGAAACTTCTTTGGCAGGAAAATCAACACGGGAAGAAACAATACCCGGTTCCAGGCGATGCAGGTTCTCAAGTAGCCAGATGCAGGAGCTGCAATGCATCTGGGGCAGGTAGAAATTCACGGTGAAGCGCTTGCCATCTGAAAATGAAACGAGCCGGCTTTTCACCTGCTCATCATCCAGGAAATTGAACTTACCCTCCCGAACCTGGATACGGCGGTTCAATCCCGGATTCCGTCCAAGCTCATAATATTCGCACATCCCATTCCTGTCGAGCAGATGGAAGACAAGCCTGCACCCTTCGCAGCAGAAATGCTTATCCCCTTCGCGCAACTTTGGATCTGGGCAATCCTCACCGCAATGATAACAGGTCAGCTTCACAAGAACCTGGGCTTCAATCTCCATAAGAATGTCTGGTTGGGTATCGGTCTGCGGCAAAATTATCTGTAACCCGACAAGGCATCTATGACAATCATCAGGCGGAACCCATCTGTCAGAGTCAAAAAACTGACATCTGTCATACCGGGCTATGAGACCTGTCATACAGGGCCTTCCGGAGCATCGTACTTTTGATCCAATCAAAACAACCGAATGGCATTTGGAGCAAGCATATCGAAAGCAATGGACGAAGTGGGCGGTGTCGCCCGCTTTACGGGACGGTTTTTCAGAGAGTGGTTCAGGCCCCGTTATGAATTCCGTGAATTCCTGAGGCAATGTTATATGATCGGATACACCTCGCTGCCGCTGGTCGGGATTACCGCTTTCATTATGGGACTGGTGCTCACCATACAGTCGCGCCCCACACTCGCTGAATTTGGCGCCGAATCGTGGTTGCCGGCCATGGTAGGAGTATCCATCGTACGTGAAATCGGGCCTGTTATCACTGCATTGATCTGTGCCGGAAAGATCGGCTCCAGCATCGGTGCTGAACTGGGATCCATGAAAGTAACCGAACAGATCGACGCCATGGAAGTGTCGGGCACAAACCCGTTCAAATACCTGGCGGTAACCCGTATTCTCGCATCCACACTCATGGTGCCCCTGCTGGTTGTTCTGGCTGATGCCATTGCTTTTTACGGATCCTATCTGGGAGTCAACATCAAAGGAGTGACCTCCATGCACTTATTCTACAGTCAGGTGTTTGCAAAACTGACATACAACGATGTGATCCCTTCGATTACAAAATCCTTTTTCTTCGGTTTTGCGATTGGTGTTATAGGATGTTACAAAGGGTTCTATACGCAAAAGGGAACGGAAGGCGTAGGTATTTCAGCGAACTCTGCGGTGGTGGTTTCTTCCCTGCTCATATTCATCCTTGATCTGCTGGCTGTTCAGATAACAGATATACTCGGACTCACATGAACGCGTCTTCTCAGACAATGGCCACACCGGATGCAGCTTTTACAGGGAAAGACCTTGTCATAGAAATATCGCATCTGAAAAAATCCTTTGGCAGCAATCATGTGCTGACCGATTTCAGTGCCGGGCTTCATTCAGGCGAGAATCTGGTTGTGCTGGGTAAATCAGGTTCCGGCAAATCTGTGCTCATCAAATGCATCATCGGACTGATCCGGCCTGACTCAGGTATCATCCGCGTCTTTGGTAAAAATATTCCTGACCTGTCAGGACCCGAAATCGATGAGATGCGGGTCAAAGTAGGATTTCTGTTTCAAAGCAATGCGCTTTATGATTCCATGTCGGTGAGGGAAAACCTTGAATTTCCGTTACGGAGGCATGGAGGAACCAAATCCAAAGAAGAAGTCAGCCAGATTGTGATGGAAGCTTTGAACAATGTGGGGCTTCCGGAAACGGTAGACATGATGCCCGAAGAACTTTCAGGCGGTATGCGCAAACGCGTCGGCCTTGCCCGGACACTCATACTTAAACCGGAAATTATTCTCTATGATGAACCTACAACAGGATTGGATCCCGCAACGGCCAGGGAAATTGATAATCTGATCCTGGATGTTCAGCACAAATACAATACATCCTCGGTGATTATCTCACATGATATGAATTGCGTAAAGCTTACTTCCAATCGCGTGATCGTATTGGTTGACGGTATCTGTTATGCGGAGGGCACTTACAGCGAATTAGGCAAGTCGCAAGACAAAAAGATCAGACAGTTTTTTGAATAAAAGATTATATCAGACCATGGAACAGACCATCACCAAAAATATAAAGCTGGGAATTTTCGTTGCCGCAGGAACGATCTTCCTGGTTATCTCCCTTTATTACATCGGAAGCAAAAGAAATCTGTTCAGTTCCACATTCCGGATCAGCGCCATTTTTTATAATATCAACGGGCTCCAGGCCGGCAATAATGTGCGCTTTTCCGGTATTAATGTCGGCACAGTAGACCGTGTACTCATACTCAACGACAGTTCCGTGAAAGTGGAAATGCTTATCGAGGAAAAAATTCATCCTTACATCCGCAAGAATGCGATTGCCACCATCGGCACGGACGGTCTGATGGGAAACATGATTGTAAACATTGATGCCGGGAATGACAAATCCTCCCAGGTGAAAGCCGGTGATATTATTTCCGGCCGCAAACCCATCGAAACCGACGAGATGCTCAGAACACTCGAGGTCACCAATAAGAATGTGGCGGTGATCACCGAAAACCTGAAGACCATGACCACCCGTATCAACAGCCGGAATTCACTCTGGAGCCTGCTGATGGACACCGTTGTGGCGGAAAACATCAAGGAGGCTGTTGTCAATATCAAACTTACAGGTAAAAGAACAGCGATGATCACATCCGATCTCAGCACGATCGTGTCCGACGTAAAAGGTGGAAAAGGCAACCTCGGCATGCTGCTTAAAGACACAGGACTGGTCAGTCATCTGAATGAAACAATGGTAAAAATAAAACAGGCAGGGGAAAATGCAGCAAATATCACGAACGATCTCGGTTTCCTGACCCGACAGGTCAAAAGCGGAAAAGGCACCCTGGGCACACTACTGATCGACACGAGCTTTGCCAGGAAACTGGATAAAAGCCTAGACAATGTACAGAGCGGAACCGATAATTTCAATCAGGATATGGAAGCGTTAAAACACAATTTTTTGCTGAGAGCCTATTTCAGAAAGAAAGCGCGCACTCAAAAAGCGGACACATTGCATTGAACCAAGGATTATCAGCAAACATACTGATGGATATCATAGCATTGAATTGAATAGCAGACTTAATTTGCTTATACAATAAATCCGATGAAAACCATATTAGTCCCCATCGATTTTTCAAAAACTGCGCTGAACGGCCTAAAATATGCCGTCGTCCTTGCGGAAAAATCGAAAGCACGTATTATACTGGTACACACCATTCCTTCCCCTCTGATGGATCCGACATTACCCATTGATTTTTTAATCAATGAAAAAGCCCTGATTCTGAAAACAGCTGAAAGAAAGCTGAAAAGGCTGTGTCAAAAGATTTCCACATCAGATCCCAACCTGAAATGCAGTTTTGTGGTGAGCGAAAAATCGCTTTCCGACTCAATCATGGCTGTCTTGCAGCCTCAACGAGGCGATCTCATTGTCATGGGCACCCAAGGAGCCCATGGAGTGCGGGCTTTTATTTCAGGCAGCCATACGGCTCAAATCATTGAGAAAGCGAAATGTCCGGTAATCGCCGTTCCTGATTCCTGGAAATTCAAAATGCCGGAACGAATTGTGTTTGCCAGCAATTTGCACGAAAGCGATCCCGAATGCCTGAAGCAATTATCGGTAATAGCCAAGTCATTTTCAGCCTGTCTTACAGTGTTACATATCAGTCCGCAAAAACAACTCTCAGCAAATGAGAAACACATGATTTCCAGCTTAAAAAAAACGCTGAAATCGGAAGTTAAAAATTGCGGGATAAATATTGAATCTGTTCATGGTTCGGATACAGAGGAAACGCTCCAAAAGTATGTTCATGAAAACAAAACAGATTTGCTGGCTATGGCCACTCACGACAGAGGCATCCTTGACAAACTGTTTGGCACAAGCCTTACCCGGAAAATGGCGCATCACTCCGATATACCCGTGATGGCTTTTCATTACCGGGCGGAATCCGTATTTCTAGTTTAACATTCACCACAAATGCTAAAGCGCAAAGCCATGCTCAGGATTTTATTTTCCCTCACATTATTCTCTTCCCTCGTATCATGTCCGCTTCCTGCACAGGAAAGCGATCAAACCGCGACCCGAAATAATTTCTTCTACATAGGCCCGGTTGACCTTTTTTACAGCACCATTCAGCTTAGTTATGAGCGAAAACTAAAAAATCACAACTCCTTCTTCCTCTCCGCTGGTTACATGCTTTCAAAAAGGCAGGACTTTATTGACAAAACGGGTGCAAACGGAGAAGTTCAATACAAAATAAATCTGCTGTATAATAAGGAGTCGGTGCACCCGGTTGTCAAAGCTTATTCCTGGTTTGCTTATTTCGCTCCTTTCCTGTCGTATAAATACGAGGAAATAACCGACCAGTTCAGTATTGCCCCGGGAGAAACCAGGGCTGTCCGCACCTTTGTCAATTCCGGCTTCGGTGGCCTGGGATTTGGATTGCGGGTAACAGGCATACAAAACCGGTTAAGTCTGAACATCTTCGCAGGAGGAGGGCTCAAGTTTTCGGACCTGAACGGGCAGCAGCAATACAGCAATTTTCTGGAGGTTGGCTATACCGGCATAACACCGAAGCTGGAACTGCAGCTTGGCATTGCCCTTTAGGAATTCTAAATGCTTGCGAAAACAATTCTGCTCTTTGCCATTTTATGATAAAATGAAAAGTCGGGTCTCCTTTTCTTCCAGGAATCCATGGTACTTTCAATTCCAGACCAGATCAGGTACCAGCCTGCAGGCTCAAGTACAACAACCGCTGCATGCATCATGAAATTCACAAATTTCAGGTAAGAGATATATGACGCACCAAGCAATAATACAATTCCTGAAAAGGCGATCAAAAAGCCTTTTCTTTTCCCGGTGACAATCTGCTGATGGACATGGCTGTGGTTCTTTTTAAAAAATGAATGCATCCGTTTGATGATTGTGGCTTCCTGTTCCGCATTGCGTTTC
>DASYGQ010000058.1:0-3813 GCA_035999585.1 Bacteroidia bacterium
CCCGACATCAAAACGAAGAGCATGGGATGGCGTCAGAGCAAACTCAAGCCCTGCACCATAAGCAATGCCCACATCGCCTTGTTTAACAGCCAATACCGCATGTACGGAATCCTGATTGCTGCCATTTGTGGTGTTGATGCTGGAGCCCACATTTATTCCAAATTGCGGACCAACAACAACATTCAGGTTCACCCATTTTGATTTGTCGGTATTGAGGGAAAGCAGAACTGGCACATCAATATAGCTGATGTGGACTTCACGATCCATGTTCTGGTCTTTGTACTTTTGTGAAATAGCGCTGTAGTTTCCATCAATTTCAATACCCACATGCTTTGTGAAGTTCAAGCCAAGCATAACGCCATATCCATAGGTCATTGTTACTTCACCCCGAACAACATCTTTGTTCTCCGTATTGAAGGCAAGAGACGTAAATGTTGGGAGGAAACGAACACCGAATTCTCCATGATGGAGCGTATTGTCGGTAGCAGGATCCTGAGTGGTTCTTGCTGCTGGCGGGGCTGCCGGAGCATTCACATCAGTGGTGCGCACAACATCGTGTTGCGTTGTTGTGGTTTCATGAACGGCCCGAACCGTATCATGTTGTGCATGCAGAACGCCGGACAAAAGAAGCCCGGAAGAAAGTGCAAGTGCGGCACGAAGTATCTTTGTCTTTTTCATATTATATAATTTGTTTAATGTTTATATCCAATTGTTTCGTAACAAAATTACGGGAATGCCATGCTATGGTCTCCGAAATTCGGTAACAGAGCCGTTTGGATAGGCCAATGCAATACATTTTATAGTATAAGAGGCTTGAGGAAGGACAGAAAAAGATGAAAAAAACAAAAGCGCAGAGCGGTATTCTATTAGTATGAAAAATATTTTTTCAGGGCGTTCACGGGAAATTCAATGAGATAGTAGGAGAGGGAGGATAGAAGGATGAGAATTATGAAATACAAACCCCACAACGTGTATTTTGATTCTGTGTGTAAAGCCAGCTCAGCCGAGAGCCAATCGAAATACAATGGCCCGATAAACAAGTGATAAACATATAAACCATAGGAAATGGTTCCCAGGTAAACAACCACTTTGTGTTCAAGAAACCATTTGCCGGCAAAACGGAACCGCGATGTGGCAGCGAGCGTAACAAAAAACATGGCGAAGACAGAAAAGAAATACTGGTCAAACACCATATCCACGAAAGGCATCGGGATGTATTTCTTTAAAATTAAAAATGCCAGGTAAACCGTTCCGCTCAAGTAAAAGAAAAGGTGACTGCAAAAAATCTTTTGGAAAACCGGCTGATTGTATCTCTGGTACCACGCAATCAGTGCACCCAATGCTAACGGTAAGGCAAGGTTCAAAGAGAAATAGGCCCCCATTGTCCAAAGTTCAGGATATAAAAGCACACAAAGAATGCGCGACAAAAGGGACAGGCCGATGGTGATGTAAATGCCTTTCAGCAAGTGCTTACGCTTTACGAGAAGAATAAAGAATGGCCAGAAAAGATAAAACTGCTCTTCAACAGCCAGTGACCAGAAATGAGTGAAATCGCCAAGCAGAGTCCCTTTCGAGGCCTGCAGCAGATTGCTTGTATAAGTTACCAGCCAGGGAAAGAGTTCCCGTGCATCCTTGAAATTGATATAACACAGAAAGAAAATGGTAAGGTAGTAAATGGGAAAAATCCTCAGGAAACGCCGCACATAAAAAGTGAAAAGAGCCTTTTTTATGGTGATCTCTTCTTTTTCAGTTTTTTCTTTCAGGGAAAGCAAAATATTGGAGATGAGATAACCGCTCAAAACAAAAAACAGCAAAACTCCGTGCGACCAGGGAATGTTTCTGACAAACACATTCTGAACATCCCAGGCTATCCAGTGTCCCACAATAACACAAAGGATGGCCACACAGCGGATTCCGTCTAACTGGGGTATGTGTTTCATAAAGGGAACCGGATCATGATTAATTGACAGTATGCCCCAAATATAAAACAGATTCCCGAGTAAATGGGTTTTCCGGGGCACAGGCTGTTTTATATATACCCCCGGGGAGATAAGCGGCTTTTGAGCTAAATTTGCCTTCTATAGAAACAAAAGCAAAATATGGGAAAGGAAACGGCTCCGGAAAAATTCGAATTCAACCGATATCAGATTATAGTGATTATCATTCTTGCCCTCACACAGTTTACCGTTGTGCTGGATTTTATGGTGATGTCTCCCCTTGGTGATATGCTCATGAAATCAATGAGCCTCAGCCCATCGCAATTCGGATTTGCTGTATCCAGCTATGCCTTCAGCGCCGGCCTGTCTGGCTTGCTTACCGCAGGCTTTGCCGATAGCTTTGACCGAAAGAAACTGCTTTTGTTTTTTTACGTGGGCTTTATAGCCGGGACACTGTTTTGCGGCCTTACCACATCTTATCCCATGTTGATTGCCGCACGTATCGTGACAGGCCTTTTCGGAGGTGTCATCGGATCCGTTTCCATGGCCATCGTTGCCGATCTTTTTCCTTTGCAGGAGCGTGGCCGTGTGATGGGCTTCATGCAAATGGGCTTCGGCGCCAGCCAGGTATTGGGTATCCCCATCAGCCTGTACCTGGCCAACGCCTACGGCTGGCAGGCTCCTTTTCAAATGATTGTTGGATTATCCGCCGTGATCTGGCTGGCCATCATCTTTAAGCTTAAACCCATTACGGAACACCTGGCAGTAAAAACCGACAGAAGTGCGCTTTCGCACCTCTGGCATACATTTGCCAAGCGCCGTTACCGGATTGGGTTTCTGTCAACGGCATTCCTGTCGATCGGAGGGTTTATGATGATGCCCTGGGGAAGTGCCTTCTCCATCAATAACCTGCATATCACTCAGCAGCAACTCCCGGTTTTGTTTATGATTTCCGGAATAAGCACCCTCATCATCATGCCTATAATCGGGAAACTGAGTGATAAAATTGACAAGTTCAAACTGTTTGCGCTTGCCTCTGTATGGATGATAGTGGTGGTTCTGATTTATACAAACCTGGGACCCGTTCCTTTTGCGGTTGTCATGGCCATGAATATTGTCATGATGATCGGCATCATGAGCCGGATGGTTCCCTCCATGGCGCTGATGTCGGCTTTGCCTGAGATGAAGGACAGGGGAGCTTTCATGAGCATCAACTCTTCGCTCCAGCAGATCGCCGGAGGCATTGCAGCCGGAGTGGGAGGGATGATCGTTGTTCAGAAAACAAAAACGAGCCCGCTTGAGCATTACGATACTCTGGGACTTGTCATTGTGGTTATTTCATTGATCAGCATTTTTATGATTTACAGGGTGAGTAAACTGATTCGTTCGAAAACGGGTACGCCGGAGACGCATCAGACTGTAAATAGTGAGATGTGAGTTTAGGAATCTACGGGCAATCATTACTGTTCGGACAATATGAACATCAATGAATTTAAGGATTTTAAGTGTTTGGGCATGTCCCCCAGAAGTAAAGTGCTGTTAAGATCAAATAGATATTGGAAATCAGACTAGCACTTACTTCTGGGGGCCGGGCTTTCCCCCTTACATAAAATATGAGAAGGTAGGGGGCCCAGCGGCACTCGCTCTTTGCAGTTTTGTAATTCTTTGATGCATCCGATGTAATTGAAGGGGTATATTCCACGTCTAGCCTCCTTAACTGCAAAGGAGCTCAGACAAAATGCCTCAATCCTGAGGACATAATTGCTATGCCGGTACCAATTGCATGTTCAGCTTCATCGCCATTTTTGCTAAGTATTTCTTTTTCTGCTCTTTAAGCTGTTCCTCATACAGCTTGATCCCCTTATCTAAAAACGCT
>DASYGQ010000059.1:0-4332 GCA_035999585.1 Bacteroidia bacterium
CTATGCGCAGACGAAAGCCGCCACCATGAATTATGTGAAGTCGCTCGCCAAACAGTTTGCTCCCAAAGGCATACGTGTAAACGGTGTTGCTCCTGGTCCTATCTGGACGGCCTTGCAGGTGAGCGGGGGAGCCACACAGAAAAAGGTCATGGAATTTGGTGGTGACACGCCCATGGGAAGGCCCGGGCAACCCGCAGAACTGGCTTCCATTTATGTTCAGCTGGCAGCCAGCGATGCCAGTTATGCCACCGGACAGATCTATGGTTCCTCAGGGGGCAAAGGCCAGCCTTGATCATTCTTCTTCGGAAAGCCCATCAGTCCAGCCTATTTTCTTAGGAGGCACGGATTATTTGCAGATATTCACTCAGGTGCAACGAATTTCTCCAGCATTTTCCCGGAAAATGATTCTGGCTTGCAATTGCAAACCTGTTCTAAACGATTCAGCTTTTAAAATCTGTGGTTCAGCCAGAAATATACCTTATCTGGCAGAAAAGTCACAAAAACTTTAAAAAACACCAGCTAATTTTGAAAACAACGTCCACGACTCCCCGCTTTTAAATGAGCATTTTTCACAAGATGGTGGCATATATATTAAAAACGAAGAAATTTAAATCAAGCGTAATTTGAAAACAAGTCCCAAAAACAAAGCGATAACGAAAAAATTTAAGTTCCCCAAAAGCCCAACAGGCGTGGAGGGCCTGGATGAAATAACCAATGGAGGATTACCGAAAGGAAGGCCCACGCTGGTATGTGGTGGAGCAGGCTGCGGAAAAACATTGTTATCCATGCAATTTCTCATTAAAGGCATAACTCAATATAATGAACCTGGTCTTTTTATGTCTTTTGAAGAGCCATCTAAAGATCTCGCTCTCAATGTCAAGTCATTGGGTTTTGATCTGGAAGAACTCATCAAAAAAAAGAAATTGGTGGTTGATCATGTGCGTGTGGAAAGATCGGAGATTGAAGAAGCCGGGGAGTATGATCTGGATGGATTATTCATTCGGTTGGAACATGCGATAAAAACAGTGAAGGCTAAAAGAGTTGTTCTGGATACCCTGGAGTCTCTTTTCTCAGGTCTGGATAACCAGGCTATTTTAAGAGCAGAATTAAGAAGGCTTTTTTTATGGTTAAAGGCGAAGGGAATGACCGCGATTATTACCGGTGAACGGGGGGAGGCCACTTTAACCCGTCAGGGATTGGAAGAATATGTTTCTGACTGCGTCATCTTACTTGACCACCGGGTCATTGAACAGGTTTCAACCCGCAGATTAAGAATAGTTAAATATCGTGGCTCCACGCACGGAACGAATGAATATCCTTTTTTAATTGACGAAGAAGGGGTCTCTGTTTTACCCATCACCTCCCTGAAGCTTGATAATGAGGTTTCCTCAGAAATCGTATCAACCGGTGTTCCTGGCCTTGACGAAATGTTTAAGGCAGGAGGCTTTTTCAGAGGAAGTAATATATTAATAACAGGGACTGCCGGTACCGCTAAGACAACCATTGCAGCTTATTTTGCCGGTAAACAGTGCAACAAAAAAGAGCGTGTTCTTTATTTTGCGTTTGAAGAATCGCCGCAGCAATTAATCCGGAATATGCGTTCACTTGGATTGGATATTGAACCTCACATCAAAAAAGGATATCTTCAAATACACTCATCCCGTCCTTCGCTAAATGGATTGGAGCTGCATCTGTTGACATTGAGAAAGCTTATAAAGGAATTTAAACCTTCAACAGTTATTATTGATCCCATTAGTAATCTGATTACAGTTGGCAATGAACATGAAGTCAAATCCATGATCGTGCGTTTGATTGATATGCTTAAGATAAACAACATTACGGCGATGTTTACTTCACTTAGCAAACAAACAGATCAGGTTCGGCCGGATATGAGTGAAGACACGGTTTCCTCACTGGTTGACACCTGGTTAACCGTCAGAGACATTGAAGGCTTAGGCGAGAGAAACCGCGGAATATTTATTGTTAAGTCACGGGGCATGGGCCATTCAAATCAGGTGAGGGAATTTGTCATAACGGATAAAGGCATTCAATTGCTGGATGTGGAAGTTGGCCCGAACGGCATACTGACCGGAGCCGCCCGGAGAGCGAGCGAGCTGAATAAAAGGATAACAGAGCTGAAATTACAAAGTGAATTGGACAGAAAGGACAGAGAAGTTTCACGCAAACGAAAAGTTCTCGAAGCGAACATAGATGCGCTTAAAAATGAATTCGAATCGGTAGCAGAGGAGTTGAATTTATTGAGAGAGTCTGAAGAATTGCAGTTGAGACTTGCGTCAGGAGAAAAGGCAGACAAAAAGCAGAAGAAATGAAAAAACAAATAGAATGGCAATTGCGGTTATATATAGCCGGGAAAACCCCAAAATCGGAGAAAGCTTTAGCTAACATTAAAAAGTATGCGGAAGAATATTTAAAAGGAAAATATTCAATAGAGATTATCGACTTATTGAAAAACGCGCAGCTTGCTGAAGGTGACCAGATCCTGGCTGTTCCAACGCTTGTCAGAAAAGTTCCTGTGCCAATCCGGAAAATAATTGGTGATCTCTCCAATGAGGAAAGAGTTTTAGTAGGGCTGGATATCAAAAGCATCGATTAATTGGAAACGATCTCGAAGCACTTTAAGGATTCTGATGACTATAAATTCATTCTGTTTGTTTCAGGAATGTCCTCTAAGTCCCTGCGCGCTATTGACAATATAAAAAAAATAGGAACGGATTATTTCAGCGACAAATTTGACCTCAAAATAATTGATATAAGTGTACATACGCATCAGGCAGCAAACTATCAGATTATTGCGGTTCCAACGTTGATGAAAATAGCGCCTGCGCCGCTTCGTTTAATCGTTGGAGATCTTTCGGACACTAAAAAAGTACTCAAAATATTAGATGTGATTGATTAAATGAAACTCGAAGCCAATATTGAAGACTTGTTATTGGAAATAGCTGAATTGAAAAAGCAGCTGTTTGAGTCTAGTAGTATATTGGATGCAATAAAGGAAGGCGAGATAGATGCTCTCGTTCTTAACAAGGACGGCAAGCATAATATTTACTCTCTTGAAAGCGCGGATTTCACTTATAGATTGCTGATAGAGAAGTTCTCTGAGGGTGCGTTAAGTATTACGGATACGGGATTAATTTTATTTTGCAATAAATATTTTTCGAAACTGGTTGAAACGGAAGCGGATAAAATAATAGGGACTTATTTTATGTCATTTATTGATTCCGTGGGGCAATTTCAGGATCTGATGACCCAGCTGAAAGACGGACAAAGCAAAGGTGAAATTACCCTGAACATAGAAGGCCGAAAAGTGCCAGTTTTTATTTCCCTCACGGATCTGCGGCCTCAGGTGAATGCAATCGGAGTTGTTGTGACAGACCTGACGGAAAAGAGGAAACATGAAGAGGCGATTGTTTTGTATCAAAGAGAGCTTGAGATGAAAATAAGTGAACTGAATGGCTCTAATGAATACCTGGAACAATTTATCCATGTTATTTCGCATGATATTAAAGAACCCCTCCGGAAAATCGTTTCTTACAGCTCACTGTTACATTCTAATGAAGATAAGCACCTTGACGAAGATGAAACCCGCAATCTGAAAATCATTGCAACTTCAGCTATCCGGCTGACTTCCCTTGTGGATGATTTGGTGAAATATGCACTGAATAGCAGAAAAGTGGAAGTTGCGGAAATTGACCTGAATGTAGTCGTAAAAGAAGTCATGGAGGATCTCGAAGTTTTAATAAAGGAAAAGGACGCCGTGGTTGAGATTAAAAAACTTCCCCAAATCATGGGATCTCAGGTTCAAATGCGGCAGGTGTTTTCCAACCTGATAACGAATGCTATTAAATACAAGAAGAAGCATTTGAAACCAATCATTTCCATTGCATCTGAAGTGACTGACTGTGTGGACTCTCATTTCCCGAATAAAAAATATTACAAGGTCAGCATAGGAGATAACGGCATCGGAATCCAGCAGAATAAATTGAAAAAAATATTCGTCATATTTCAAAGGCTGCACATGCCCGGCGAATACACAGGAAATGGTATTGGGCTGGCAATTTGTAAAAGAATTATGGAAAGCCATTTGGGAAAGATTGAGGCAGTCAGTTCAGAAAATGAAGGAAGTACTTTTAATATTTATTTTCCTGTTAATATCTGTTAGATGAAAGAATTGGAAAACCTGTTTATTTTGATTGCTGAAGATGACCTGGACGATGCCGCCATTATCCAAAGAAGCTTTAAGAAACACCCGTCTTTTTCAAAAGTTCAGGTTGTTTCAAACGGAGAAGCACTGTGGGACCATTTAAGGTCATG
>DASYGQ010000098.1:0-27070 GCA_035999585.1 Bacteroidia bacterium
TGCAAATGAAAGTTCTTTTTTACACAAAAACAGTTGTCTTCCTATAAAAGAGGATTCTCTTTTACACAATAACAAGAATCTCTGTGCAAATGAAAGTTCTTTTTTACACAAAAACAGTTGTTTTCCTATAAAAGAGAATTCTCTTTTACATAATAACAGGTAGTTCTATAAACAAGAGGTTTGTTTGCACGAAAATGGCTTGTCGTACTTCCTGAAAGCAAGATATTTATTGTCAACCAAATACGAATTCCGGTTTCAATATCCTGCTGATTTTTAAATCGTTCGAAAATCAGCTTTCGATTTCTATCTGCTTTAAAGTCAAATCACTTAAATACTATCTTGCATTCGGTTATGAAGCACGAAGCTCCCCTGAAAATACAATCGCTGGCGGAACTGTTTGTTCTCCTCCCGGAAGAGGAGCGGGTGATCGTGGATGTGCTTCGTCAGATCATCCGGGAAAACCTTCCTGGGAATTGCAAGGAAAAAATCTCCTACAATGTTCCTTTCTTTTACGGCAAAAGAGGACTCTGTATCATCTGGCCGGCAACCATCCCGCGAGGGGGGATCAAAGAAGGTGTGCTGCTGGGCTTTTGGCACGGGAACAAAATGAATGATGCAGATGGATACCTCACGCATGGAACAAACAAACAGGTGTTTTATAAGATATTCCGGAAAGCAGAAGAGATCAATGAAAAAGTCATCCGGAAACTTTTGAAAGAAGCGCTTCGTGTGGATGCTTTGTAAAGCAGCGTCTGTTTCAATCCACCCTTTGCACCACAATCTTCTGAAGACCTTTTAGGTATCTCCTGCCCGATTTGAAATCACTTGTCGAAATCATTAAAATACGATCCTCCAGATCGGCGGCTTTCTCACCGTCTTTTTCCATCACAATGAAGACGTGATTGCCGGTTTCGGTATTGAACAGTTCGTTCCAGGAATAAACAATTTTATACCCGTCGCTCGCGATGCATGTGATATAAAACGCACTCAGCTCTTTCGGCTTCTCAACCGGAAATTCCGTTTTGCTGAACAGATCCTTCAGCAGAATACCTTTCATATTCTTTGCGGTTCCTTTGGGTTCCCCTTTGTGATTGGTGATCTCCACATCGCCAATGAGGACTGATGGCATGGCGCTTAAATCGGCGAGGCTGAACTTCAGCTCGGTTTTTACTTTGCCGCTGATGGTAAATTCGTTGGTAGGAGTGATTGCTCTTTGTCCCCATGCAAGGGAAGAAACCAGAAGAGACAGAAACACAAAGGCAGCGCTTTTCATCATTTTTTCGATCGGATTTTTGAACAGAAACACGAATTTATGCTTATTTCGGTTCGTTTCAGAAAAAGCAATCCGTTCATTCTCCGGCAAATCGGAGCATTCACAGCCGGAATGCAACGTTCCGGGCCCTTTTCGCATCTGTAAAGGAGATGGCTTATGTGCTGTTTTCTTTATATATTTATTCCTTATTTCATCTTATCAAAATTCCAGAATATTACTCTTCATGAAAAAAATCTACCCGCTTCTTGCGCTCCCGCTTTTTCTTTTGTTCGTCAATCCAAACATCAGCAAAGCGCAGCTCAATGCATCCACAAGCTCCACCAATTGTACCTGTCCGGGTGCCTGT
This sequence comes from Bacteroidia bacterium, assembly GCA_035999585.1. GTDB lineage: Bacteria > Bacteroidota > Bacteroidia > Palsa-965 > Palsa-965 > Palsa-965. The sequence goes on from DASYGQ010000098.1 coordinate 1,620, forward strand.
AATGGTACAGCCACGGTAACCGCTTCCAGTGGTACACCGCCTTATACCTATTCCTGGTCGCCTTCCGGAGGAACAGCCGCAACAGCAAGCAACCTGTGTGCAGGAAGTTATACGGTGAAAGTAACCGACAATATCGGAGCCAGTCTCAATAAAACAGTGGTCATCACCCAGCCGGCCGGCATCACGATCAGCCTTACGCCTTCCAATGTCTCCTGCAACGGAGCAAACGACGGATCCATTTACGCCTCCACCAGCGGCGGAACCGGTCCTTATACATTCAGCTGGTCACCTGCCGGCGGAACCACACAAACAGCTTCTTCATTGGCTCCCGGCACCTATACCATTTATGTCACCGATTCCAAAGGCTGCACGGCCACTCAGACAGGAACCATCACACAACCTGCCGTACTGACGGTGGGTATGAGCTTTACCAATGTGACATGCTACGGCAGTGCCAACGGTACAGCACATGCCACACCTGCCGGAGGGAACGGATCGTTCACGTATTCCTGGACTGGCGGCACGATCACCAGCGGACAAGGAACAGCTACTGCTTCAGGGCTTGCTCCCGGTACCTATACCTGCAATGTGAATGACTCCAGGCTTTGCGCCCTGTCACGTGTGGTGACAATCACCCAGCCCACTGCGATCACCACTGCCATCACTCAGCAAAAACAGGCCACCTGTTATCAATCGGCCAACGGAACGGCTACTGTAACACCAACCGGAGGCACTGCACCTTATTCTTATTCCTGGAGCCCGCAGGGCGGAAACACTTCAACCGGTGTTGGCTTAAGCAATGGATCTTATACCTGTTTTGTGAAAGATGCAAACGGTTGCAATGCAAATCCAACGAATGTTCCTATGTCTCAACCCAGCGCGGTCACGGCTGTTATTTCCTCTCAGACGAACAACCTTTGCAAAGGTGGCAGCACCGGTGCAGCCACGGCGCAAGCCAGCGGCGGGACAGGTGCGTTCACTTATTCCTGGATACAGACCGGAAGCACAACCGCTACCACCACCGGGCTCAGCGCCGGCAACTATACCTGTACTATCAAAGATGCAAACGGTTGTCCCGGCAACGTCGTAGCCACCATCACCGAGAATGCGCAAGACAGTATGTATGGAACATCCACTCAGGCCAATTGCGGCAGCTCGAACGGTTCAGCTACGGTGAACACTGTATTCGGTAATTCACCCTGGACCTTTTCCTGGTCGCCACCGGTAAGCTCTTCCACCAATACAGCAAGCGCGCTTTCAGCAGGTGTTTACACCGTGAAAGTCACCAATACCTATGGCTGTATCCGTACATTCAATATCACAGTAGGAAATGTCGGAGCACCAACAGCGACAATCAGCGTTACCAATAATTCCTGCAAGGGGCAGTCGGGCGGAAAGGCTACGGTTACTCCTTCCGGCGGCGTAGCACCTTATACTTATACCTGGGCACCTTCCGGAGGAACAGCTGCAACTGCAAGCGGACTGGCTGCGGGAACATATACTTCGTATGTGAAAGACGCAAGCGGTTGCATGGTTATCACCACAGCCACGCTCACCGATCCATCCGCAGTGACCGGCACTGTAACCGCCATGAACCTGGCCTGTAACGGCAGCAGCACCGGAACAGCCGTGATGACTGCATCAGGGGGAACCGCTCCTTATAATTATTCCTGGTCACCTTCCGGAGGAACGGCTTCCACAGCAAACAGTTTGGCGGCCGGCACATATACCTGCCTCACAACCGATTCAAAAGGATGTACCTACAGTGCCACGACAACACTCACACAGCCCAGCGCTGTTGTGCCTAATTTCACAGCGAAGGGTCCCAGCTGTGCCGGTATTAATGACGGCAGCGCCACAGCGCATCCGACGGGAGGAACACCCAGCTATTCCTACAGCTGGAACGGTACCAATAATACCACGAACACACTCAGCGGTCTGCCCGCAGGTGCCTATTACTGTACCATCACCGACACCAACGGCTGCTCGGCTGCTTATGTCGTTAATATATACAGCCCTGCCCCGCTGACCGGATCGGTTTCTACCAGCAATGTTTCGTGTAACGGAGCCTGCGACGGTTCAGCCACATTTACACTGACAGGCGGAACAGCACCTTATACGTATGCCTGGTCACCCAACGGAGGCAGTGCAACCACCGGGATCAATCTTTGTGCAGGCACCTATACCTGTATGGCCAACGATTCCAACAATTGCGCCACGCAGACGACCGTCTCAATCACACAACCCACAGCGCTTACGCTGACCACCTCTGCAACCAAAGCATCCTGCGGTGGTATCTGCGATGGGACACTCAGCGCAACGGCAACAGGAGGAACACCTTTCTATCTGTATTCATGGACCAAGAACGGTCAGCCGGTTTCCTCCACCACAAATCTTTGTCCCGCAACCTATACATGCCTGCTGACCGACTCCAGAAGCTGCACGAAAATAAATACCGTCGTGCTCGGCTCATTGGTTTCTCCGGTTATCTCGGGTACTGTAACGGCAAAGATTTCAGGGCCTGTAAACTCAGGCTGGGTATACCTGGTGCGATACGATACTATTCTGAAGCGCCAGCATGTGGTGGACAGTGTAACCATCAGCAACGGGCATTATTCATTCAACAATTCCGAAGCTGGTCCTTACCTGGTCTTTGCTGAAGCCAACAAATCGATCTACCCGAAAGTGGTGAAAACATACAGCCTGAAGGCCGCGATGTGGGACAGCGCAGCAGTGATCCTGGCACCATGCGGTTCCATCGACACAGCCAATATCCAGATGCAGGAATTTAATGCACTTGCAGGTAACGGATCTTTATCAGGACTGATTGTCAAAGGCAATGGTTATGTCGCACGTTACATCGGCGGTTCCAATCCGGGCACACACAAACCCGGTGACCCCATCCCGGGACTTGACGTAAATCTGGAGCAGCGTCCGGGCGGAGTGATTTACCACACGCTCACCGACAGCACCGGCACCTATCATTTCACCGGTGTTCCGAACGGACAATACAGCGTGCTTGTGGATATCCCGGGTCTGGGAATGGTATCGCAATACACACGCACCATTTCAAGCAGCACTCCCAAATTCACAAACCTGAATTACCTGGTCGACTCCGCACACATTCGTCCGGATTCTGCCATTGCACAAGGCATCATCCAGAACACCCGTCCGGAGCCGGCATTGCGTATCTCACCCAATCCTTTCAAAGATCAGCTGACTGTTCAATATACACTGACTGAATCATCCGATGTGACTGTGGAACTCATGAACATCCTGGGTGAGCGTATTCTCTTCACTTCACGCGGTCGTCAGGATATGGGCCAACATAGCTATGTGATGAGTGCCATTGAAAGCGGATTGCCACAAGGCACCTATATCCTCAAAATTACCATGAACGGAACGGTTTGTACCGGTAAGGTGGTTTGTATTCCTTAAGATTATAAAGTGTTTTTCAATAAAAAGCCCGTCTCTGATCAGGACGGGTTTTTTATTTATTTGGGCATGCCCCTGAAGTATGCGCTTTCGCTTTACTTCAGGGTCGGGCTTTCCCCCTTTCATAATTTAGAATTTTGGTAGGGGGCCTGGCGGCACTCGCTCTTTGCAGTTTTTGTATTCTCTGTTGCGTTCGATTTAATTTAAGAGCAGGTGCTCCTCATCTAACTCAAATACTGCAAAGGAGCTCAGACAAAAATGCCTCTATCCCTCATGCAAAAAAGAGGGAAACAAAAAGCCCGGCCTTCGAATAGTGAGGGCCGGACTTTTTCATTCATAAAATAAAGTGGATTATGGACGGACACCAATCTCTCTTAATATTTCTGAAAGACGAAACCCGGGGAAATTGTCTTCGGAACATTAAGTTAAACGCAATCTTCTTTTAGAAATATTTTTGCATGAGGGATAGAGGCATTTTTGTCTGAGCTCCTTTGCCAACGAACCTTCAAAGAAATCTTCCTCCTATTTTCAAACGAAACAATAAGAGGATTGCAGCAAAGAGCGAGTGCCGACAGCCCGACCCTGAAGTAAAGCGAAAGCGCATACTTCAGGGGCATGCCCAAATAATTATAATTAATTCCCTTCTACAACCCAGACAAAACCCCCAACAACGCCGACTCCGTAGTAGCCACGGGATTAAGCGTCACCGTCATACCACTCGTAACAGTCAGCGATTGCATATCATACACAAGAGCACCTGTCTGATCATAAGCAATAGCAACCATGGTTACCTGAGTACCCAGCGGTATCTGGCCCGACTGCAAGTTATACGCCTTCATGACCGATGTAGGATTGTTCTTGAATACCAGGAACACATCAATGTTCTGAGGGTTATTACCCGTTGCCGTAAAGGTGATGGCACTGGTACCGCCGGTATAGCTGAGCAAACGCGCACAGGCTGTCCAGCCCATGCGGGCAATGGTCATGGCATAGGAAGAAGTAAGATTGGCAACAGACGAAAGTGTATCCGGAGTAATCGTTGGATCAAGTGTGGTCACATTGTTTGTCCAGTCGGTAATGCTGCCGTTCGGGAAGCCGTAGAAGACACTCATACCGGTAAGCATATTGCTGACGGTTGCTGTCTCCATGCCGAATTTACGACCGGGTCTCAGCACCAGTTCCGTGGTTCCTTTGAAGGCACGGGCGCGGATCTCTGCTTTGGATTCCATGATCTTTCCGCCGGCGACAGTTGGCATGTTCGAAAGAATGATGTCTTTCACGGGGTATATTTCAATCAGCTTCACCGTGAAGGGATAGGTCACGTTGGCTCCGTTTGGAAACATAAAGATGTTTGCATAGGGATAAAGCTTGGTGCCCATTTTACCGATGATAGGACCGGTGCCTGGTGAGTCAACCTGGAACACTTGTTCCTGCTGCTGGTATTTGTTGTAAAAAGCCGAACCGGAAGTATAGCCCAGGGCTGGCTTGGCTGCTGCCCGGTCTTTCTTACAGGCCTGAAACACGACGCTGAGCGCGAGTATCACCACAGCGCATTGTTTAACCGACATTCCGGTTTTTGCAAGCAGACGGGTGAACAGTTGTTTAACGTTTGATGGGTTCATGGTTTGTTTTTTTGTTTGAATCGTTTAATCAGTAAGCCGGACATAAATCAGGTGCCTTGAAAAAGCAATCGCCGAAGGAAATCAGTATTCCAAGCTGCAGGTGGATCTCCACCCATTTGGCATCGTAACGAACTTCGGCAAACGGCTTGAGGCAGCCATAGGTTTTCATTATACCAACGCCCGCTTCCCCTGCAAAATTGTTTGGCTTCGCAACTTTTCCGATATAATCCGAATAATTCATCCACAGGTTATAGTACCCAGCCCCGAGAGCATAAACATGCCAGTTTGGGAAGAAAAGCAAGGTATATTGGGCTGAAAGGCCTGCATAAAGCTCATGAATCGTATTAAATGAGGGAAAATAAGCAACCTGGGGAGAAACAGCCAGGCGTTCGGTGAGGGGAAAGTAAGCCCTTGCTCCTATCCCGATGCCATTGGTCTGAAAATCATAGATGCCACTAAGGCCCAGCGCCCAGGTCTCGTCGGATTGTGCACGAACCTGCTGTGTGCTGCAAAAAAGAATAAGTCCTAAAACGGTTGCTTTTAAAATTCTCCTGTTCATTGCTACTAAATTAAGCATAATCAACGGATAATGACTTTCGTCTGGAATCCCAATTCCGGAACCGAAACCAGATACATGCCACCGGACAGGTTCCTGTCGGCCTGGAGGATCGCTTCATTGTTTCCGGCATATAATTTCCGGCGCTCCGTGTAGCAAAGCTTTCCATAGATGTTGTACAGGCAAACGGTTACGTTTTTTTCCGAAGCAGCACTCAGCACCAGATGTATGTTATCGGCTTCTGTCGGATTTGGAAACAGATAGCCTCCCTCCGGAATGCTGTTTGTTTCTTTCACAGCAGTGGCCAGCGAGCCGCATGCAATGTTACCCGGTGAAGGGAATCGCAGGGTCACGGATGATGAAGGCGCGGTATAACTGATCCTGACAAATACTTTTTGTGCCGGATTGCTGATGCTGGTGTTGCGGATTACGGCCGTGTACCAGCTTGTATCGGAAGCCGTGCAAAGGCCTGACAATGTCTTGGTTCCGTGCATCGAGAAAACGGAGATTCCGTTTCTGAACAAATCAAGCGTGATGTCTTTGGTGGTGTCTGTCGGATAAAGATCGAGCTGAATGCTTGTGCCCGCAGCAGCAAATACATTGCCGACCGTTCTGCAGGCAACGCTGTTGGCAGGCAGCGCCCCGCCCTGGCCCAGTGAATTGGGATGACTGTCGCCCAGGTCATCAGCCATTTCCCATTCCTGTGTAGTGGCATAGGGAACCGGCGTGAAATTGGTCACAGCATTTACAGGAGCCCAAACCGAGTATCCTTTGCGGCCGTTCAATGCGCTGCCGTTGCATGGCGGAGTGTTGATATTGAAACCACCGCTGCCATCCACAGTCAGAACAGATGTTCCATTGGCACCTGAATAATCCTTCAGCTGAGTGCCCGCCGGAAAATCGGTGAGCACATAATTGTTTTGCCAGGCTGTGAAATTATCATTGATGCCTATTACCGCTTTACCGCTGCGCTCGATGACGAGGTGATCAGCAGCCTGGTAGCGCACTTTGTAAGCACCTGCTTTGAAATGCAGGTTCTGGTGACACCAGATAATATTAGCTATGTCGCTGCGCACCGGGAGGTCTGCTGCGTTCTGGGGCAGGTGACTGAAACGTTTACCTGTTCCGCCTACATCAAAAAGATCTTCGAAGAATACGATGGGGTTTCCATCCACGGCAAAGGCCACGGCATAAGCAATCGACAAACGGGCATCAAAGGGATCAATGTGCGGGATCAGTTCATTGCCGGTATCCCAGCCGGTATAATTGCCATTGGCATCCACGGTTGGACGGAAAGAGTCATGGCTGTTAACGAAGGGACAGGAACGGTAAATGGTTTGTCCGCCGATGACCTGGTAGCGGTCGCTCTGCTGATACCCGGGAATGGTGCCGATATTAAAGTTTCCTCCACCTGAAACCATTTGATAGATTCCGTTGCGCAGTGAAAAATCAAAGGTGCCTGCACGGTTGTTGACATTGTTTTCAAGTCCGTCGTCTTCACTGGCACTGCCTACAAATTCCCCGACCGAAAACATGCTGTCACCTCCGCTTGCCCAGCCATCGTTGTGCTGGAGATTATAGATGAAGTCTTCAACGGCCCAGTAAGGATAATTTTTCACAGCATCGTAACGACCGCCATCGAAGCCCATTTGTTTTTTATACCATTGGCACCAGTGACGTGTCTGAGTGCGCATATAACCTGAATCCTGAATGGGGTTGTAGATGGCATTGGAGCTGAGGCCGTATGCTGTCGAGGCATAAGAGATATCGGGACCGAACATGACTGCGTTCCAATCGCCGGTCACTGAACTGTCACCGGGAGCCGGATGAAAATTTTGCCAGTTCTTTGAAAAGCGGCCTTTGCGGCTCAGATAGTCGGCTGAACTTTCATTCCCTGCCGGGGTGGCAAAGCAGGGGTATCTGAAATTTTTATAGCGGCTTGTCACATGATCGTCCCAGGCTGCGGGATCCTGTCCACCGCTCCCGTTAGAGCTGCCTGCACCATCCACATGGTTGAGTACGATATCAGCCACCACGCCAATTCCATTGGCATGCATCATGGCCACCATGCGCAGCAATTCATTTTTATCACCGAGGCGGGTCTTCAGAATGTTTTTCTGGTATTTATCGCCCAGGTCATAATCATCAAAAGGGGAATAACCGTTTCCCTGATTGGCATTCTTGATGGAAGGCGGCACCCACACAGCATCAAGCCCGAGTGTTTTGAGGCGGGGAGATAAATCAGCCAGGTAATTGGCCCATCCGTTTTGATAGTTGTTGTTCCAGTAATTCCACCAGAAGCCCTGCAGAACTACTTTCTGGGAATAGGATTGGGTTCCGGCACAAACAAGGGCTATGAAGAGGACTGCCTTTCTGATGTGCGGGAGCAGGGAAAGATTTCCGGATGCCGGAAATGGTTTTTGATCATCGGGCGAAAAATTGTCCGGAATGTGTTGCAGCATGGTATCGGAGGTATTGGAGATGGCATCCAATGTACGATAAATTCAGGAAAAAAGGCTTGTTCCGCTCATTCCCTGCTGAGGTATTCGATGCTGCAGTAACAGGTATCCGCCTGCAGGTTCAGCTTGGTGACGGAGCCATAGGTCACAGGGATTTTAAATGCATTCTTCAAAGGTATTTCCAGGACACGGGCAATGATTGCACGGATAGCTCCGGCATGGGATACAACCACAACCTGCTTGTGGCCCGATTTGATCAGCTCATCAAAGAATGCTCCGCTGCGTTCATACAGGTTCTGAAAATTTTCTCCGCCGGAAGCAGATACATTTACAAAATCCTGCATCCAGGGATTGAGTTCTTCTGCCGGTATTTCCTCCCAGCGTTTCATCTCCCAGTTTCCGAAGTGCAGCTCTTTCAGGCGATCGTCTAATAAAATCTCTGTGCCTGATGCAAGCCTGGCGGCAAGGCGGTGGCAGCGGGTAAGCGGACTGGAATAAACCACCGGTATTGTCCCTGGCAGGTGTTTTTTCAGGCGGTTGTATTCTTCTTCGAATGAATCAGCCAGAAGCACATCCGAGGAGCCATAACAAATTCCTTTCTCCACAGCAGGGGCCGTGTGACGGATCAGATATACTTCCATACAACGAGATAAGAAAGGTAAAACAATACTTCAGAGATTTGCTGCACTGCACCGAGACAATCGCCTGTATATCCTCCGATCCATTTCTTAAAATACCTTCCCAGATAGGCTTTCATCAGGAACAAGGGCAGAAGGATCAGAAAGTAAAGCGGGTTTTTCAAAAGTAAAAGAGGGGCAATGCCAAAAATACCGGCCAGTAATAAATTGAACGCCGATGAACGTTCAGCAACAGGTTTTGATTTGCTGCTGTCATCGGTCCTGGCGTATGTATGTGTAAACACAAAGGTGATGGCTGTGAAGCGGCTCAGGGCATGTGCGGCAATCAGGACGAGCGGAACCTGAGATGACGGTATGGAAGCAAGCAGTTCAAACTTCATCAGGAACAGAAATACAAGACCGATGACGCCATAGGCACCTACACGGCTGTCTTTCATGATATCCAGAATTTTCTGTTTTGTCCAGCCGCCGCCAAAGCCATCGCAAACATCCGCGAGGCCATCCTCGTGAAAAGCGCCGGTCATCAATACACCCGCAAGCATCGCAAGAATCAGACAAACCGGAGCTGGCAGAATAAACGAAGCTCCATAAAATACAAGGCCGGAGAAGGCTCCTACCAGAATACCGATCAATGGAAAATAACGGCTGGCCTTGTTCAGATATTCCTCGGAATGATCCACCCATGCGGGACAGGGAATCCGGGTATAGAACATCATTGCGGTGAAAAAAATACGTATTTCCTTTTTCATGTTTACTCTTTATCCGTAACACCGGCGCTCTCGAAGCTGGCCATTTCATTTAAAAAGGAAACGGCAGCCTTGACCACGGGATAAGCAACCGCAGAACCGGTGCCCTCGCCGAGGCGCATACCCAGGTTCAGCAAACTGCTTGCCTTTAAATATTCGAGCATAACACGATGCCCCTGTTCTCCGCTCTGATGACAAAATATGGCATAGCCTTTTATTGCAGGCTCCATTTCAGAAGCAACAAGAAAAGCGGCTGTACTGATAAAACCATCCACAAGGATAACCATTCCAAGCTCCGCGGCCTGAAGCATGGCACCGCACATCTGTGCAATCTCAAAGCCTCCGAAAATGCGCAGGGCGTCTAAAGGTGTGTGAGATCCGCCGTGCAAGGCAATGGCCTGACTAATGACTGTCTTTTTCTTTTCCAGGCCTGCCTGATCAACACCGGTACCCTTGCCAACACATTCCTCCACCGTTTTTTTGCAAATCACGCTCATCAACGCACTTGCCGAAGCGGTATTTCCGATCCCCATTTCTCCGAAACCAATGATATTCGAACCTTGCTGATGGAGGTCGCGGACAATTTTCGCTCCTGCCTGTATTGCTTTTTGTGTTTCCTCTGCGCTCATGGCGGGCTCACGTAAAAAGCTTTTCGTGCCACGACCGATCTTACAGCGGGTGAGTCCTGCCAGTCCGCCCGGGAAATCATAGTTCACACCGGCATCCACGATATTGATATCAATCCCATTCTGTTTACAGAAGACATTGATAGCCGCACCTCCGTTCAGAAAGTTCAGCACCATCTGGTAGGTCACTTCCTGGGGATAGGCGCTTACTCCTTCATTCGCGATACCATGATCAGCGGCAAATACAAGGATAACAGGTTTGTTCAGCACCGGCGTAAGGGTGTTCTGAATCCGCCCGATCTGCAAGGCAATTTCTTCGAGTATCCCCAGCGCGCCGCGTGGCTTTGTCTTGAAATCAATTTTATGCCGCAGCGCGTCAGTAAGCTTGTCGTTCAAAGGAGCAACCGAAAATGTTTTTGTTTCCGGAGCTTTGTATTTTTCCTGGAAGAGCACCTGTGGCAGAAATTTCCGTTTTTCCCAGGCCAGGATTTCAAGCTCGGGTTTGTCCAGGAACTCTTTCACATAACCGAGGCAGAGATACGCAACCAATTGATTTTCGGTTGGCGCATTCAGAATATCTCTTACTTTTTCGGGGTCAAGGATACTCACCCATCCGATGCCCACATTCAGAGCACGGGCCATCAGCCACATGTTTTGTATCGCGCATACCACGCTGTACAGCCCCACTTCCTTCATGCTGGTCTGGCCCAACACAGCGGTGCGGGATGGTTTGTAAAACACCGCCATATTCAAAGGCGCTTCCAGAATTCCTTCCAGCTTCATGCGCGCATATTGCTCCGACTTCTCCTCATCAAACAACAACGAGGCTCTTTCATTTTCGGCATCAAATGTGTTCCTGATTTTTTGCTTCTGCTCCTGATCGCGTATCAGTACAAATTCCCAGGGCTGTGAAAAACCCACCGAGGGGCCGTGGAGTGCCGACAATATTATTTTTTCGATTACATCCTCAGGCAAGGGTGTCTGGAGAAAACGATTGCCTCTGACATCCCTTCTGTGAAGAATGATTTCTTCGAGGATCTTTACATCTTCTTCATCAAATAATCGCTGTGCCATTCGGAGTATTTCTATATCACAGATACCGGTTCGCTGATCAGATCGCAATACCAGAATCCTTTGGTGAGCGGTTCAGAACCGCATACATTATCCTTCTTCAGATCAGGCAATAATTGTTTGTAAACCTTCTCACCCAACACAAACTTTATTTCTTTCTTAAACAAAGGGCCGGCAAAGCAGAAGGTGTGAAATTCACCGTTCTCACCACAGGCGTCCACTGCTTCGGGCATGCGGAGCATCGTTCCGGAATCTATTTCTTTTCCAACCCAGTCCTCACCCAGCCAGGCATCGTTGACACAGCAGATCACCGTGCGGAATTTCAATTCGAGAAAACGGGAAATCAGCTTACGCGTATCTTGTTTCCAGAGCGGAAATACGGCTTTCATGCCCTGGGTTGCTAATTGTTTTTCGCGGTATACCCGAAGGTCTTCTAAAAAAATATCTCCGAAAATAACGTGTTCAATTCCTTCAGCCCGGGCCTGCCGGAAGCACAAACCCATCTGGCGTTCATATTCAGCATTGCTTCCTTCGTTTACATAGACTTTCCGAAGCGGGATTCCGATGGCAGCGGCCTGTTTCTCAAGTAAATCTTCTCTCACACCATGTATGGAAACACGATTGAAATTTTCATTCACGGTAGTCACAAGGTATTTGACATCGTATTCAGACTCCTGCAGAACCTCATAAAGGCATAAGGCGGAATCTTTGCCGCCGCTCCAGCAGAAGAGCGCTTTTATTTTGGATGGCGGGCCGAATGTCTTCATCCTTTATTTGATAGTTACAGGTATGCCCGATACCATGAATACCGCCTTGTCGGCTTTGGCCGCAATGTATTGATTCATCCAACCCTGCAATTCAACGAATTTGCGTCCAACTTCCGTTTCGGCATGCACTCCCATACCCAGTTCATTGGATATGATGATGAGGGTGGCCTCCTGCCGGATAAGAATGTCGAATTCCTCCTTCGCGAGTTTCAGGGACTGTTGTATATCGTAATGGGTGTCGGTATAAAAATTCGTGAGCCAAAGCGTGACACAGTCGATCACAGCCACCTTGTTTTTCAGGTCTATCTTGCCAAGGTATTTCTCTTCTTCGATGGTGGTCCATCGTTCATCCCGGTCACTTGTATGTTTCTTTACGCGTTTCCTGAAATCTTCATCCCAGATGCGGGAAGTGGCTATATAAACGGGTGAGCTGCTTTGATCCAGAGCAAGCTTTTGGGCATAAGCGCTTTTGCCCGAACGTTCACCTCCTGTTACGTACCAGATCATGGGGGGAAGTATGGTTTTTAATTTTTTGTTCTATTTCCCTACCCAGACATTCCGGACAGAGGCATCCTTTGGTTTCGTCCATTGGCATGATATTCGGCAATTCGCTGCACCAGCAGTTTTCGGTAAAGCAGGAAAATGAAGCGCCGCAAGAGGCGCAGAACTTCCCGCGCTCTGCAGGGGTTTTGCCAGAATCAGAATGGCTTGAGAACATGCGTCCGGCTATAGGATTATTTGAGAATGATGTATCCGTATCAACAAACGCTGCTACTCAGGCCGGGAATCTATCCTTAAGGCCCGGGCAGGCAAATGCAGTATGGCATATTTGCGTTGTGCCAGCTCAAAAACCCCGAACATCAGGGCCGAATAAAACAGATCTCCTGCAAGTGTTCCTCCTATGAACGGGATACCTGCCACATAGCAGGCCAGCAAACCACCGGCTGTATGCGGATAAATCAGTCCCCCTGCCCAGACTCCAAAATTAGATACGATGAAGAACAGAAACGTTGCTGTCAGGCTGGCCCCGAGCACACGAATCGGCTTTACCTGTTTGCTGAGGATGATGCCCATCAGAACAAAAACGATATAGCAGGCATATTGCCAGTAGAAACCTTCGTAAAACATCATCCATTTTCCGGTATACATCCGGTCTAAAAAAAGATCTCCCACCCAAAGCGCAAGCAGGGGAATGAGGAATTTGCTGAAGCGCCCGCTGAAATAACATCCGCTGAAAAGCGCCAGGGCCCCAATCGGGGCAAAATTAGAGGGGTGTCCCAGCAAAGGCGGGGTGGCAATGCGCACAAGGGTGGCAAGTCCGACAATAGCAGTCAGCGCTCCGAAACGAATGTTGATTTTATTTTTCATCTGATTGGTTTTGTGCAAAATAAATAAGTTCATGTTTGATTTGTTTAGAATGAATACCTCAGGTTCAGATAAAAACTCCGTCCCCGTGTTGTGTAACCGTAAATTTCCTCATATTTCTCATCAAAAATATTTTCAACCCTGAAGCCGGCCGTAAGTCCTTTCAGTATCCGGTAGCGGGCGGAAAAATCCACCAGTACATAATCTCCCATTCCCCTGGTTGCGAGGGCTCCGTTCTGTCCCAGGCTTGAATCATAGTAAACATCGTTCCTCGGACCGGTATAACGCAACTCACCTCTCAGGCTCAGCCTGGACAAAAGCTGATAGCTCATTCCTAAATTGGCAGTCGAAGGTCTTCTGACCAGGTTATAGGATTGTACCTGTTTATTTAAAAAAGCCCCGTTGTTAAACAGCTGCACCAGATTGCCCTGTGTGTGGGAAGCATCTATGTCTGTAGGGTCATAATCGAGCCGTCCGTTGACAAGACTCACATTTCCGTATAAGCTGAGCTTCCGGCTCAACGTTGAACTTACTCCTATTTCAAAGCCCTGATTCGTTTGGGTTCCTATGTTCACATAGGTATCTCCCCGGTAATCCGAGTAGCTGAGGGAATCGATGGGCTTGTTCTTATTCCAAAGATATACAAAATCGATGCTGTTTTTCACGACTGTTTTGAAATAGGAGATATGGAAGCTCAGGCGATCATTCAGCTTTTGCTTAAAGCCAAATTCGATCGAGTTTGATGACTCCGGCTTGAGCGTCGGATTGCCACGGGTGATATTGGAATTGGGAGACCCTGACTGATCCGGCGCATAAAGCTGATACAGCGACGGGGCATTAAAGCCGGTAGAAAAGGAAGCAAAGAGCAGGGCATTTTCGCCGACCCAGACACTGGGGTTTGCCTCCCAGGTTAAGTTATTACCGAAAAGCTGGTGGTTCGTATTTCTCACACCCAGGCCCAAAGCCAGAATTTTGAGATCCTTATTAAAAAGGCTTCCATCCAGATCAAGGTGAATATACTCGCTGAGGGTGCTCACATTGATATGAAGTGAATCGAGGTTTTGCCGGGATGAGTAAAAAGGTGAATAATAATAGGTATTGGCTGTCATCTTTTCATTGAAGTAATTTCCGCCTACCACCAACGAAAGTCCTTTGATTTTATAATTCGCCTGAAGATCCTGGGTGAACGTATTTCCTTTATAGATGCCTTTGGAATACGAATGATTGTAGTTTCCCTGGTTATCCACCACCGATGAATCATCAATGACCGTGCGCTTCATATCGGTGATGCCTCCTGAACAGGAAATGCTGAAATTACCCGTCGGCTTATACGACATGCCGTATGAAATCAGGTTACGGCCGAAGGCAACCGTATATGCGGGATCATCCTGGTAAGCACCTGCATCCACATCTGATTTCTGATCGACCCGTTTATAGGAAGCAAATATGTCAAGCTTGGCATTGCGGTAGCCAACCTTCCCCATGAGGTCTGTCTTCGTGAAACCATCCCTGTCACGATGGTTGTGCCGGTAGTTATTCGGATCCGTCACCGTGTCGATTGTGGCATCCAGTCCGTTCGTATGGTTGTTATACACTTCACCGTTTGCATAGAAGCCGCTTTTGTGTGTATAGTTGAGAAACAGATTTTCGGAAAGCATGGATGTGTTTTTTCCGAATACTCCTCCGCGAATATCCGCATCGGCATGGAGGCCGGGGCTCATTCCTTTCTTGGTGATGATATTGATAATGCCTCCGATTGCCGCTGAACCATACAAGGTACTGTGTGATCCTCTGACAATCTCTATACGGTCGATGTTGGCAAGGGAAAGTTCGGAAAGGTCAATGGCATTATCGGATGAAGAGGGGTCACTGATCCGGATTCCGTCGATCATGACGCTGGTTTGATTGCCATTCGCACCTCTCATAAACAGGTTTTGAATCTGTCCGGGAGTCTGGCCTGTGCCCACCACATAAATCCCTTCCTGCTGTGAAAGGATTTCCGCTATCGAGTTGGCACCTGAGTTTTTAATTTGTTCATTGGAGATGACGGTGATGCTTCGGCCTACACTGTCCGGATCCCGGTCGGACCGCGTAGCGGACACCACCACCTCACTGAGTTTTTTTGTGTGCAGGCTGTCGGCTGATTGCGCACTTGATACTGCCGCAAGGCAGGTAAACACGGCAACCGCAAAAGTCGCCGGTAACATGCAGATTTTCTCCTTTTTCATTGGAATTGGTTTTAAAATGTTTGAAAAGGAGCAAAAAGGGAAGGGAGAAGAGAATAACAGAATCTTTTTCCATCCTTAGCTTTTTACCCGAAGCATTGAATATGGATTCCGGCAGGTCTTCTGACTCGCTCTCTTTCCGGCGTCTTCCCATCCGCCTGAGGCGGACAGTGACATATTTGCCGGAAAGTAAAAAAAGAGCTTACAGCAGCGGGAACTGTCCGGGATTCACACCCGGTTCCCTTTTAATCATCCGCCTGAGGCGGACGAACCAAAATCGGCGCAAAGATAAAAAAAAATCATAGCGGGCTTTATTTCCCCAAAATCCGCAAGGCATAGCTGCTTATGCGCAGCTCTTACACGCCTAATTATTGCTTAAATTTGTGCCATGCCTCTGGAACTATGAACAAATCCTTTCCCTATCTGTTATTGCTTGTTGTCATCGCAGCCACTGTCCTGATTGACTTTTATGTTTTCCAGGGCATCAAAGTCATGACTCGCCGCATTGCTTCATCACGCAAACGAAAAGCCATTCACATCGCATTTTGGGTTTTTAACCTCGGGCTGATTGCTGCAGTTACAATAGGCTTCTCGGCATTCGACCGGAACCATGCCCCTTCCATGCTGCTCATGAGGCTTCTTGGATTTTATTTCGCTATGCTTATCCCAAAAATTATTTTTTGTCTGGTCCTTCTCTCCGAAGATCTGATCAGGATCTTAAGAGCTTTGTTTGCGTTTCTTTTCGCTCGTTTTTCTACTGCAGAGCACACGAAGGACAGTCCGCATTTTCCAGGCCGCCGGAAGTTTGTCAGCCAGCTTGCTTTGGGAATTGCTTCCATCCCTTTCCTGGCCATCATACATGGCATGACAAAAGGGAAATACAAATACACATTGCATCGTGAAACACTTTACTTCCCGGATCTGCCTGAAGCTTTTGACGGTTTCACCATCACACAGATTTCAGATATACATTCCGGAAGCTTCGACGACCGGGAAGGGGTCCGGAAAGGAATTGAAATGGCTAAGGCTCAGAAGTCAGACCTCTTCGTTTTCACAGGCGACCTTGTCAATAATTTCTCTCCTGAAATGGAGCCCTGGCTCAATGACTTCAAAGAGCTTCGTGCACCCTTTGGTCAATACTCCATTCTGGGGAATCATGATTACGGTGACTATAGCCATTGGAACTCGGAAGCCAGCAAAGCTGAGAATCACGAACTCATTAAAAACCATCACAAGACATTGGGTTATAATCTGATGCTCAACACAAACACCACGATTGAAAAAGGAGGGCAGAAAATAGCCCTGATCGGCGTCGAGAACTGGGGACTTGGTTTCAAACAAAAAGGCGATTTGAAAAAAGCTTTGGATGGAGTGGATGAAAAAATGTTTAAGATTTTATTATCGCATGACCCTTCTCATTGGGATGCGGAAGTAAAGCAGTCGGAAAAGCACATTCATCTGACTTTGTCAGGTCATACACACGGCATGCAGTTCGGGGTTGAAATTCCAGGATTCAAATGGAGTCCCATTCAAATGCGTTATCCAAAATGGGCAGGCTTATATCAGGAGTCGGGCAAATATCTGTATGTAAACCGTGGCTTCGGATTCATCGGTTTCCCCGGCAGAGTGGGGATCTGGCCTGAAGTGACCGTTATAACGCTCAGGCGTACGGCTTAATAATCAGCGCTTCTTTTTTTGCTCCTTTCAGATTCTGACACCAATCACCAGGATATCATCCACCTGTTCAAACATTTCTCCTGACAGGCTCTTATGGGCTTTCCATTCTTCAATGGTATTGTCAAGCATCACACGCTGATCTTTCATGGGCTTGCCGCTGAGAGAAAGCAAAAGCTCCTTGAACTGGCTGTTCTTGAATTTCTTTCCCCTCGGCCCGCCAAACTGATCGGCATAACCATCGGTGAATAAATAAATGGTATCTCCTTTTTCAAGTTTCACAACCTGATTGGTGAATGGAGTTTTCGTTTCATCACTGTCGGATCCGATGGGCTGTTTATCACCCTTCAGTTCGATGAGTTCCTTTCCGCGGATAATGTATACAGGATTGTTTGCCCCGGAGAACTCAAGTGTGAGCCGGCTCATATCGATTGCACAAAATGTCATATCCATTCCATCGCGTATGGAGCTTTCCTCCACCTGCCGGCGCAGCGTTTTTTTCAATTCCCTGTTCAGGTAATTCAATGCATCCGATGGATGATTGACAGCAGGATCGGTGATTGTCTGATTCAGGATCGTTGATCCCACGAGGCTCATGAATGCTCCCGGTACTCCATGACCGGTGCAGTCGACAGCAGCAATAAGGGCTAGCGGCTTTTGTTCCTCCTGCCCGGGAAAGGTTGTAACCACGGTTGAAAACCAGTAAAAATCGCCGCTCACAATGTCTTTGGGTTTGTAGAGCACGAAGTAATCGCTCAGGTGCTGTGCCATTTCATGCTCCTGCGGCAAAATGGCGGACTGGATCCGGCGGGCATAATTGATGCTGTCGGTAATGTCTTTGTTTTTGACACGGATCAGTTCCTGCTGTTCCTGAATCTCTTTCTGCATACGCAGCCGCTCGCGTATGTCGCGTGCATAAATGATGATTGCCGGGCGCCCTGCATAAGCCGCCACTTTGGCGCTGCACTCGACAGGGATGCGTTCGCCCCGGGCCGTTATAAAAGGAATATCACTGAAGATAAGCCCTTTGTTTTCCCAGACATCTGCCACGGTACGGGAGCTCTTCTCCAGCAATTCTGGCGGCTGGATTTCAAATAACAGTTTGCCTTCGAGCTCGCTTTTGCTGTAACCCAGCATGGAACAGGCGCTTGGATTGCAATGGTGCACTTTGCCATCCACTATGTCAACCACCAGTAAAACATCATTGGTCTGCTCCGTGATATTCTGGTAATTTGTTTTTTCAACCTCTATGGCTCCTACCTGACCTTTCAGGATATTGCTTTTGATGGTATTGTCAATCAGCACCAATATCAGGCTCAACAGTGCACTTACAAATACGATGGAAACAAAGTAGATCATTTCTTGTTGTTCTTATTCCGTTTGCTGTGTTTCATTCCAGGCAACGGATCAATTCAGTTTATCAATAATCGGAAAAATAGTTCTCGGGTCGAGGAACTCTCCGACACGGTCGGGTCTTGAAATGTATCGTACGATTCCGTTTTTGTCTACCAAAAAAGAAGCCGGCAAAGGAATCCCTTCTTCATATTTCTCAGCAAAATCATTGTCATACGTATCCAGCTGCACTCCGTAAGTCATCGCCGTCCTTTGCTTTTCATCACTCAGCACTTTGAACTCCAGTCCCAGTTTTTCGACCATCTCACGGTTCACACCGATCGGATCGGGGCCGATGGCCATGGCATATACATTCTTCTCACGAAATCTAGCCGACTCGCGCTGATATGTTCTGAGCATCATGTGACAGCCTGGACACCAGTCGCCCCTGACAAAAATAAGGAGTATGTGCCGGGAGCCGCGCAGGGATGATAAAGAGAAGCTCTGCCCGCCCTGATCAGGCAACGTGAAGTCAGGAGCTTCCGTGCCGATTGAAATTTTATAGCCGCCCTTGGTAAAGCTCAGGAGTTGTGATTTATCCTTGAGTATTCCGAAAGCCAGAACAGCCTGCAGAAATAAGACGGGAAGCGGGAATACCCAACCTGCCCAGTTTTGTATACCCAGGGCGTTAGCAGCCAAATAACTCATCATGGTTAAAATGAATAGAACGGGCTCAAACCAGGCAAAACGCGTGTAGCCGAAGGTCCTGAAAAAAATCATCCGGCCGAGCGATCCGGCAGCGCAAAGAAGCAGTGTTATTGTAAACAGAGGGAATTGTGTTCCGTGTACATCGAGAGGAACTGGTGTACCAGATTGATCGAGACCGAAGCCGAGAGCAGCACCAGACAAAAACACAGCCGCAAACTGGAAGGAGGAAGTGTATTTCGACACTTCTTTCATCGACAGCAGGTAAGCCGTCAGAAAATAGACGGAACTGACCATTCTGAAATCCGAAGGAAGCAGGGCCAGACCCGCTAATATGCATATGCATCCGATGGCAGTAAGTAAATGGATTCTGGGCATACGGTTGAGTGGGCCTTAGTCAGATTCACCAAGATAAACATTTATTTGTTTTCCGGATGCATGGAGAGATACGAGAATGCATTCGCCTCAGATTGCACGACTCCTGATTACCGGCCTTTGGGAAGAATGGGGGTTGGGGTAAAGGGCTGCTCCGCAGGCCTTTTGGTTAAATCATCTTTGCGTGCCTGGGCCACCTTCTTCCATATTTTTCCGTCCCTTTTCATACCGGCAGCGGTAGCATTCAGACTCAGATCATCAAACAGTTTATACGCAATGTTGTAATTGACGGTATCGGCTTTCGTTATTTCGGATCCGCCATGCAAAAAGATAATGGCCGCATTCCATTTATCCTGATCGGTGCGTACCGAATCCTCTGCATAAATTTCGGTGACCCTCTTCAGGCGTTGCTCATCTCTTTTTTTCCAGGCCTGCACCTTGGATGAGTGCGGAAAAAAGAAAGCTCTCACGGTATTTTGTTTACTGTCGAGCCGGTCGGTACTGCTGATATAATCCAGTTCTCCGGAGGCAGTCAGGCGCATAGGCACTGCCGGGGTCTTTAAAAAAGAACTCATGCAGCCAAAGCTTCCGATAAGCACCACGACGGCAATTATTTTTATACTGAAGAGCTTTACTGAACCTTGCATAGACCTGAGATGTATTCAAAACAAGATACGGACTTTTACGGATTTTACAATCGCCTCTCCGCCGTTCACAGAAAGGATTGAAGAATGCAGGTCTTTTGAAATGAAATAACCCATATTTTTGCCGGGTGAAAAAGAAAGTAATTCTCTTTGATCTGGGCGGTGTCCTCTTCAACCTCAACTACCAGCAAACTGCCCGTGCTTTCCGCAAGCTGGGGCTGGCCGATTTCGATGCTGTCTATTCTCAGGCCAGGCAGGATGGCCTTTTCGATGCTTTTGAGAAAGGGTTGATAACGGCTGCCGGCTTCCGGTCCGGTTTGCGCCAATGGCTTCCGGCAGACCTGAGCGATGCAGCAATCGACGAGGCCTGGAATGCGATGCTGCTTGGCATCCCTGCTTCAAAAATACAACTGCTGGAAAAGCTGAAGGATCGTTACCGGCTTTTCCTGCTCAGTAATACCAACGAGATACATCTGGATGCCGTGTTCCGGATGAACCAGGAAGCGCATGGGTTTAAAGACCTGAGCCGCTACATGGAAAAACAATATTATTCCTGTGCCCTGGGAATGAGAAAACCCGATGCTGAAATTTTTCAATTCGTTCTCAGGGATATAGGTGTTCCTGCTTCGGATGTTTTTTTTATTGACGATTCCATCCGGCACATTGAAGGTGCGCGTTCTGTAGGCATTGAAGCTCACCATCTTCAGGATCCGGAAAACCTGGCCTTGCTTTTTCCGGACTGAACATTTTCAAAGCCTGATGATTCTTTTTGTCGCCACCCAGGCAGCCGTCTTTATTCGCATGATATAAATTCCAGGAGCACAATCCGGGAAAATAAAAAGCAAGGGATTCTCTTGTTCAAGCCGGCCGGCTATTCTTTGTCCATTCAAATCATAAAATTCAACCGAATAATTCCCCGGCTCATTTCTGAAATCAATCATGCAGGTGCCTCCGCATGGATTGGGACTGATGATCACGTTTTCCTGATCCGCATCCGGGCTTGCCATTCCATTGAATTCTGTCATATCCAGGTCTGGGACTTCCAGCACCCGTCTGTTGAAGAAACGCAACTCATCCAGGTGGCCCTCACAAGTGCTGGATTCACTCTCCCCCTTCACTTCAATCACATTCATTTCGCGGAGAACAGGGTCTATTTTAAAATAAACAGGAGATCCCGAAAATTGCTTCGATTTATTTTCATCTGTATAAATCCAAAGTCTGCCTATTTGAGGATTGAGCTGTTCAAGACTCAGGTAATACGATGCGGAAGCAGGAGACAGTTTCAAAGCACGCGATTTTCTCAAAAGCACCGATCGTTCTTCATAAGCCGTCTCCTCATTCTTATTATCAGGACTCCGACTATAGCCCTCAACAAGCGGATAATCATCGCCGGAAGAAAGGCGCAGACGCAGATAAACGCCCCCTGAATAAAAAGTACCGTTCTCTTCATTGAACGGAGGGCGATCGCGCCAACTTAAACCTATTGTGATTCGAAAGGGAGTACCGGAATCGGGCACCTGCACCCTGCATTCGAGTCTCCAGGCTTCTGAAGCCAGTATCCCAAACTGAAGATAGCGGAAGAGTTCAAAACCTTGCCTTGAGGATTGCCGATCACCCGGCTTTCCAAAAATCAGCTGGCCGTCCTTTACGCGAAGGTTTTTTTTCTGCGTGATTGTATCGCCACTGATCCAGGCGGCCGGGTCATGAAAATTATCGAAGTCTACAGGAAAACGGCTATTGGGGCTGTCGGCAGGCTCATTCTGGCATTGCACGGGCGTGTTTGCCGCATTCAGAAAGAAAAATAAAATCAGCATCCGGTTCAGCAATATCCGGTTATTCAGGGGCCTGCTCATATAATCTCACAAAGCATATTTCATACCGAAGATAGCCTTAAACAAAAGTCCGGGCAATTTTTCAATCGGAAATTTTCTAATTGAATCAATAATTGAGTACAAATACGGATGAAGAAATGAGAAGCTGAAAGAAGGTTTGCCTCCTGTAAGAAGGCTGAAAAAAGAGTTTCGTGGATTGACTTACTCTTCAATAAGCCATGATCGCATGTATTGTTCCTGGTTCCACTTTCTGGTTCCGGGCTTGAGGTATACGGTGCGCAGCCAGTTACCTTTGGCCCAGAAATAACGGCCTTTGTAACGAACGAGTTTGTATTCGGTGATTTCCATTTCCGATTCTGATTTTTTTTCATAAACCGAACACTCCATGCTTCCTTTCAATTTCAGGCCGGCCTCCCGGATGCTATCCAGCAACTTGCCTCCCGGTTTTTCGTAAAGGAGAACGCTTCCTGCCTTGTAGCTGTGAAGACGGTCGCTGCCCATAGTGTTTACGGAGCTGTCGTTGCCCAGGCCATAACGGCTGGAATACAAATGAAACAAAGTATCGATACTGGTGATCCTTTCCAATGAACCGTCGGGCTTCAGGTTCATTTTACGTATCGTGCTGAAATAGTAATTTGTTTTAATGGGATCCGGGGAGGCTTTTGCTTTCATGCTTCCCTTCAGTGTATGTTCGACATAACGGATCTCTATCCCGTTTTTTGTACGGGTAATGTGCAGGTTTGTATCCAGAGGGTCGGCAAATACGTTGAGGTTTTCGGAGCGTGACTGATCGTAGTGGCTGAAAAGAATACGACGGCAACAGGAGTCTGTGAGGCAAACCGTTTTCTGAGCCATGACAGAGGCGGAAGAAAAGCTTGTCAGAACAAAAAATAAAGCATGTATGTGTTTCAGCCTGAACATCCGGAATCGAAATTAAGAAATTAATTGATTTCGCTTTGCTCTATGCGGTGGCGTAATAAGCGTTGTTGACGTAATAAATCCATTCGGCACCAAACACTTTGAGTTCATAGGTAAAAAGCTCCTGGGCTTTGTTATCCAAAAACCAGTATTCATTCGTGCAATCGAGCCAGAAACCATTCCCGACTTTATGGTCATAGAAAGCAAGTGCATCCTCGTGCAATTCGAACAGCTTCTCAAAATTGCGTATGACAAAAGCCGTGTTGGTGCGCAGTATCCCGAACTTGCGGAAATCAAGGGAATAAAAATAATTGTCGGGACGATTCAGCTTTTCTTCCAGAGCTCCCAATATTAAGGACAGGTGAGCGGCCTCCGTTGCCGGAAAACTCAGTGTGAGATAATTCAGGCCGAAATTGCTTCTGTTGACCCGTGTCTGAAACTGATCCGTTTCGTCGAGACTTAATACATCTGTTTCGGAAAATGGCCTGTCGGCTATTATAGAGAGCCCTTGCAGCAAATCAGGTAAACGGCGCCGGCGCTCTTCCTGTCGTTTCAGATACTTGATTCGTTCCTGTCGGAGCTGTGCTTCTGTTTTTTCCATACAATTGGATTTGAGGCCGTGGTAAAGGCTGAGCTGGCACGTGATCTAATAAAGATAACATTTTATCCTGAGCCCGGAATTCATCTGCGAAAAACACGATTATTTTCAAACAAAAAATTTAAGGTCAAAAGCCCGGAAGCTGTCATGAAATAACGGACATGTCATGCACGGTTTTCAAGGTTTATCACAAAGAATCAAATAGGCGTTCTTGGGTTTATTAAAAACCGCTTCTGATTCCGTCCATACATACCCTTATACTGAGTAACCATGATGTTTCTAACAGAGAGGGCCTTCGGTGTCACCCATGATCCGATGGGGCGAATTCTTCTCTTATTCGATGAGGTGTTTGTAAATCCTCTAATATATATTATTGATTATCAAACTATTGAAAGATTGTTAGTCTTGTTTCCGATGCCGTATTCGGCCAAAAAAGAAACCAGGTTTGTTGCATTTCACTCTGATTTAGAGCTTTTTAACAACTTTTCAGTCTCCCTTTTCGTATAAATAGCAGAAAGCAGCCTACCCAGTAAGCTTTTGGATGAATTGTCCCGCACATTAAAGAGAAGAACAAATGGTTGATTTCCGGGAGCATGGCATCAAACCGTTCAACACAAAGACATGAAAACTCTTACTTCTATTATAGCCCTTTTTCTTGCAACGTTCACACTCGCCGCCCAAAATGGGAACCGGGAGGAGTTTGCAAGTGATGAGACAATCCACAACAAAGCAGCGGAGAACCAGCGTAACATACGTTCCGGATCGGCTTTCAATGGATGGATGTATACGGCCTATACCATTAACGACACCATGTCTGGCAAGGGTGGCATTTACGTGGGGTTTTCGAAAGACAATGGTATAACGTGGAATAAATTTGTGACTTATCAATTCAGCAACTCATACTATCCGCTGACAGATCTCGTTGTCACGGGAACTGATACCGCACACCTGAATGTGTTCCTTGCGGGTGTTCTTAAAAACACGACCACTTCAAAATACACTTTATATATTGATCGTTTTGATGGCCGCAACGGGGCACTTTTGACCGGACAGGTATTTGTGGCCAATCCGGGCTTGTCGCAGGTAACGGATATCAGCCTGACCAGCGATTATCTTCTGCCTGGCACGGGAAGCCAGCCTTATTCTGTATCCCTCCTGTATGCGCAACACAATATACTCGGAGATTCTTTGTTTTATGTTTCTTCCCCGGATGCAGGCACTACATTTAAAACCGCCAAATGCATTGCGAATGCACCTGCCTATATCCACAAGATATCACTGGCATACGGAAAAAGTTCTGCCTATCCGGGAGGATCGTATTTTGCTGCATGGGATCTGATGGCTTCCCGGAGCAAAACACTTGGGCATATTTACACAAGCCATTGCACCTCCGCAGGCAATACATGGGGAACGCCCTTTTGTATTGACTCACTTTCATCAGCAACCAACAACGTGGTTCGCAATCCCAGCATTGCCTGTCAATACAGCAACAGCAAAAACGACAGCAACGGGCTGAGCGCTATTGTCACCTTTGAAAGGGCTTCGGGGACCAACATGCAAAACTCCAACATCATCGGTTATTATAACCTGAAGGCTTTGAGCAGTTCGCACTGGACCTTGTTCTCTGTTTCCAACACACCGGAGAAAGACCTCGCTCCCAATACGGTTTTCGATCCATCCACAAGCAACTTCCTGCTGACCTATTACGACTCAACGGATGGACGTCTTCCTTACGCCAAAGAAGGATTTAACATGAGCACACCAAGCGGCTGGACGTACTTAAGCAATGCCTATAATGATCAGACCGGCAATCTGAAGAATGCGTCTCCTCATGTGATGCTGAACCTTCCCCTCGCGCAGGCT
>DASYGQ010000107.1:0-6518 GCA_035999585.1 Bacteroidia bacterium
CCTCCACATGGCATAATACAAACCTTTGGATGCAAGCAGCTCTTCATGCTTACCCGATTCAATGATCTGTCCATGCTCCAGAACATAAATGCGGTCGGCATGCAGGATCGTTGAAAGGCGGTGTGCAATCAGAATGGTGATGATATCTTTCCTTGAATTGATACCCCGTATTGTTCCGGTGATTTCCTCTTCCGTGATGGAATCCAGAGACGATGTGGCCTCGTCCATAACAAGCAGATTAGGCTTACGTAGCAGGGCCCGTGCAATCGACAAGCGCTGCTTCTCCCCTCCCGACACCTTCACTCCTCCTTCGCCAATCATGGTATCAATACCTTTGTCGGCCCGTCCCAGCAACGTATGACAAGAAGCCTGTTCGAGGGCTGTCAGAATTTCCTTATCGCTGGCCCCGGGGTTGACAAACAACATATTCTCCTTGATGGTTCCGGCAAACAATTGTGTGTCCTGTGTCACAAATCCGATCTGGGCACGCAGCCTGTCGAGGTCAATATCCCGGCCAGGGATGCCATCGTAAAGCACTTCTCCCTCAATCGGCTGGTATAATCCCACGAGCAGTTTTACAAGCGTTGTCTTGCCGCTGCCGGAAGGCCCGACAAATGCAATGGTTTCGCCTTTGTTCACAGAAAAAGAAATGCCATTGAGCGCATTGGTGGATGCGCTTGGATGTCTGAACGTTACTTTGTTGAATTCAAAACGGCCCAGCTTCACCACATCTTTCGGTTTTGCAGCCTTGTACTCCACAGGCATGGCAAGAATGTTTTCAAAATTCTTCAGAGATACTTCCGCCTCACGGTAGGCCAGGATTACATTGCCAAGCTCCTGCAAAGGGCCGAAAATGAAAAAGGAATAAAAAAGAAATGTCAGCAATTGCCCGGGAGTAAGAATATGACGGAATACAAAAATTACCATGAGAAACAAAATGGCATTACGCATCAGGTTAACGACGGTACCTTGCACAAAACTGATACTGCGTATGTACTTTACTTTTTTAAGCTCAAGAACCAATATTTTCAGTGTGGTGTTATTCAGACGGTTGATTTCCTGATTCGCTAAACCAAGACTCTTTACAAGTTCAATATTTCTGAGTGATTCGGTAGTAGAGCCAGCCAGTGCCGTTGTTTCAGACACTATACTCTTCTGAACCTTCTTCACTTTGCGGCTTAGCACAGAGCTCAGAAATCCAAGAATAGGTATCGTGCTGAAATAAATAGGCGCCAGCATCCAGTTCACGTTCAGGGCAAAAATGAAAACGAAAATAATACCGATCAGACTCGTGAACAATACGTTGACTCCCGTTGAAATCAGCTTCTCCGTATCCTGTCTTACCTTTTGCAGCACGCCCAGGGTTTCTCCGCTGCGCTGATCTTCAAAAACAGAATAAGGGAGCTCTAGAGAATGCCTCAGGCCATCGGAATAAATCTGCGCACCCAGTTTCTGAGTAATGGTATTCACAAAATAATCCTGAAAGTTCTTGGCAATGCGCGATACCATCGCCACACATAGCATCATGCCGATATAAAAGAGGGCCATGTGTATATAATGGCCTTCATCGCCTTTGAAATCGGGAATTGCTTTGATGCAATTATCCATCAGCTTCCCGATATAATAAGGGTCAAGCAAAGAAAAGACCTGATTGATGGTGGCAAGGCCCAGTGCAAGAAGCACTAACCATTTATAGTTCGCTAAATATTTCCAGAGGAGTTTCACGGTGCAAAAATAGGACTAATTCGAATAGGGGCAGACATGAATCTGTCAGCCTCTTATCCCTCCACTCCAATTGCAGTCAAAAACCACTTTAATATTTGTTCTTTTTAGCTGCTGTTCCGCCGGAATGGTCTACTTTAGTCTCGAAAACTCCCCGGATGCCTTTCAGAATACCATTCTTATTACTATTGCTGGCCATTTTATTCAGCGGCTGCTTCGACCTTGTTGAAGAGGTCACCTGGAAAAAGGATGGCTCAGGAACATACCACTTCGAAGCCAACCTGAGCCAGAGCAAGACAAAGCTGGATGCCATCCTGGGTATCGACAGCCTCCATGGGTTCCGCATCCCGGGCAAATCAGAAATTATACGTGAATTTGAAAAAGCACACGAGGTATTAAATAACACACCTGGTATCAGCCGTGTTACCGACAAGCGGGATTTTGACAATTACATCTTTTACCTGGAATTTGACTTCCGCACTGTAAATGACCTCAACAAAGCGCTTGCTTCCATTCGAAAACTTTTTGATCCCAAAACAAAAACTACTCCTGATGCCTACCGGACTCAAGGCATGACCTTTGAGCGCCTTCCCGATTTTGATGCTAAAAAAGAAATGGCCCGTCATCCCGGCCACGATCTTTCGGCATTGCATGCAGCCTCACTCACCTGCATCTATCGCTTTGATCAGCCTATCTCCCATTTCTCGAATGCCGACGCACGCATTTCACAAAATGGAAAGGCTCTCATGCTCAAACTTCCCGTCAGCTCGGTACTGGACGGCACCAAAACCATTTCCAATATCATTTCACTTCAAGACTAATACATGCAAAAACAACTACGGCTATTCCTCTTCATTGGCTTGTTCAATTCTGTCTGCTGTTTTTCACAAGAGCTTCGGACACATATCCCTGCTGATGCCAGACTCGTCATCACCCTCAACGCACAAAGCTATTCTGCCAAAGCCGACATGTCCCGCCTGAACTCGATGGACTTTTTCCGTGCCATGCAAAAAGGTGACACGGCTTCAGGGAATACCGACCAGCTTGTGGCACAGATCCTGAGCAAACCGACTGAGACTGGAATAGAAATGCTGCCTTCGGTTTATGTGTTCAGGGTTGAGCGCGACACTGTAATTGGTTGGTGCTATCTGTTCGGCTTGAAAGACGAAGCTAAATTCGCTGACTTTCTGACACAGTCGCTTCAGGAAAAAAACAAAACAAAACTCAATCCTAAACAAACTACCGGCTTCAATATGCTTTCTTCAGGCAGACTTAACATCGCCTGGACAAAAGGATTTGCCTACCTTCTGATTACCGACAAGCCCAATCCTTATGCCTATCCCAATTATATCTCCGCGACACCGGATCAGGCTGTACAAGACAGTCTTGCAATGGTTGTAGCACTCGCCGCAGAAGCTCAGGCCGACAGTATTGCCAGAGCGGATTCAATTCAAGCAGCACAGCTCGCATTAAAAGAAAAAGCAAACAGGCGCAAACCTGGAAAAGAAACACTTCAGGAAAGAAAACAAAGAGAGGAACGCGCTATGCGCCTTCAAGCTGTAACCGATTCCATTGCTGATGAAGTAGCCGCCCGCAAGGAGCAGGAAGAATCAGAACAGAGAAGTATTGCAATGGAGCGTGCCGAACAGGAACGAATTGCTCAACTTGAACTGCGCACAGCGGAAAAGGGTGATGAATTACTGCATCTCCTGATGAATATGAAACCCGAAAATTCCTTGTCTGCCATGCGTAATTTTTCAGATACCCAAAAAGAAAAATTCGATTTGGCTGTATGGATGAATTATTCGGATCCTTCAATCATCAGTCGGAACCTGTTCGGCATAAGGCCCTCCTACAACCGGGCAGATTCCAACCCCCTGAATAAAATACCTTCCATTGCCAAAAACAATTATGCTGTAGCCTATTGTATCTTCGAAAATGGAAAAATAAATCTCACCCACACCGTGTACCTGAACCCTGAAATGGATGCCCTCGCGAACGGCATCTATAAAAAGAAGGGCTGCAAAAAATTCAACAAATACATACGGGGAGAAAACCTGATGGGTTATACCTCCTGCTCCATGGATGTGGAAAAAACGCTGAAAGCAATGAGGAGTGTGCTCATGCAGATCTATGAAGCCAGTCTGGGCAGTGAAGCCAAATACATAACCGGAATGATGGACATAACAGCCGTTTTTACCAACGATGACGTGGTCAACAATCTCTTCAAAGGAGACTTTGTGCTGGCCGTGACCGATCTCCGCCCGTTTAAGGTAAACTACAGCAAATACAGTTACGATGCCAACTTCAACCGTTCCGAAAGCATAGAGGAAAAAGACGAGGTATTACCTGAGTTTACGGCCATGGCTACAGTGGGGAAACCAGAAGAGCTCACCAAAATTCTGATGGCAATCGTAAAAATGGGAGGACTCAAGCAGGAGGGAAAAGATCGTTACCTGATCGACTATCCGGGTTCCGGGCGCATCAAGCTTCACCTGGCACTGGAAAACTCCATTTTGTTTCTCAGCAATAACGAAGACCTGATCCAGAACAAACTGAAAACCGGATATCCATCTTCAGAACAGATGAACACCGCTCAGAAAACACTGCTCAGGTCCTGGCCACTGGCTGCTTACTGGAATGGTACAAAAACAATGGATCTTTTGTCCAAACAATCTGATTTCATGGCAGGGCGCAAAATGATGAAGCACCTGAACCTTTTTAAAGACAATATCCAGGATGTCAGCCTGAATGGTCCCATTCGTCAGGGCAATGCCTATACCACACACATGAGCCTGAATTTAAAAGACACTTCACTCAACAGCCTTACACAACTGTTTTCAATTGTCAACTCACTCTATATGATCGGTAAATAATCATACTCAAAATCCAAAGCAAATGTCAGCTATTCAAAAGACCACCATCGTTCTTATTATTGTTCTTCTTGCCGGCACACTGGGCTGGTACATATTCAGCGGTCATAGCCTGGGAGCTCATGCCCGTTATATTCCCGGCAATGCTGCCGGAGTTGTTACCATCAATACCAAACGCATCACCGCGGATGTATTATTGGGCGGCAAGCTTACAAGTGATACAAGCGGAATGCACGCACGCCACATGAGTCAGTGGAAAACCGCTTACGACAGAAACGGAGGCTTCGGCATTAGCCTGAGCTCGGATATATTTCTTTATGGCAATTATGTTACCAAAGACAGTTTATGGTTTCAAGGTATGGTGCTCAGGATAAATGATGAAGAAAAGCTCGGAAGTTTCCTGAATACGGAACTGCCCAAACTGATTGACAGTCTCCGCATCCGGGCTCATTCACCGGAAACACAGAAAAATTACAAAAGCTTATTGCTTGGCACCGGAGTTTCCGGAAGTAATTTCTGTGTCGGTTACAACGCGGAAGCCGCGGTTGTGCTTTGGCAAAATTCATCTCGGAACGATTCCGCCCTTCTCCTGAACGAGCTTCAGCACATCTTCACCCAACCGCAGGACAGCACATTGCTTGCAAAGGAAAATTTTCGTCAGGCAGAGAAAAGGGCCTGCGATGTTGGTTTCTGGTTCGACATGGGCAATGAAGGTATTAGCCATTTGCTGAAGACCAGCCAGGATTCCATTCCAAGGCCTGTTGTCAATGCCTGGATGGATTTCAGCAAAGGTGAGATATCACTGGATATGCTCGCTCAATACAAAACAAAAAATTACCCGCTTGCATTCAGGCCCAAACGGGAAGGCAACGATTTTCCGAAAATCCTGAGCAAAGATAAATTCATGGGTCTCCTGCATGCCAATCTGGACCTTCCCAATCTTCTGAAAAACCTCGGATCACGTACGGATGACCCAAGGTTTGCACATTTGTTTGACAAATGGCATCTGAATACAAAGGATGTATTGTCGTCTTTCAGTGGTGAGCTTGACTTAGGCGTAAACGGCCTTGTTCATTACCAGGAGAAATATGTGGATTACGAATACGATGCTCAGTTTGAACGAAAAGAAGTTCCCAAAATAAGGGATGCCAGAATCCCGGGATTCACGATGCGCCTGGGACTGGAAGGGAACAACGCCATGACAAAAATTCTTCCCGCACTGATGGCCGACAGTCAGATTGTTTCATTCAAAACAGGTTACAAGCTCAACAACGAAATCCCGGTTTATTTTTATCCTTCCGCCAATGCAATTCTGATAAGCAGTTCAGCGGAAATACCACAGGAACGAAAAGATGATTCAGCAGGCACCCTCGAATTGCAGGATCTTTACCGCCTGCATTCCTTCTTTGTACTTATCAATATGCCCGCTATCATCGAGTCGGTGGATGAGGGTTCGGGGCATAAGTTTCCTCCCAATACGGTTTTCGATTTATTCAGGAGCTTCACCTACACAGCAGATCAGGAGAAACCAGGAGAGGTTCAACTGACACTTTCACTTAAATTCAAGGATACTGGAAAAAATGCATTGGTGCAATGCATGGAAGCCGGAATCAAAAAAGCAAAGGAGTCCAGGCACTGAATGTCTTCATGACATTGGACTGAATTGTTAAAAATGAATATATTTATTCATTGAACATCGGAAATATGGCAGCGGTCTTTCTTCGGACGATACATCTCAATAAAGCCAGCGTTAGTTTACGCGACGATGACATTGTTCAAACCACGATCCATGCCGAACAGGAACTGAATGTAGCGGATGTAAAAGAAATTATTGACCTGATCGGAGTAGTTGGGGGAGAAAGGATGTTACCCCAGCTGATTGTGGCAGGGGACCTTTCGGGACCCGATCTGAATGCCATGAAA
>DASYGQ010000341.1:0-5044 GCA_035999585.1 Bacteroidia bacterium
TTCGGATCGTTTGACAACTACCTCTGGCAATTTACCGACTACAAGACTATTGTCAATAGTTACAGTGATTCAAGGGAGGTTCCGGCCAGCACCGAAGAGTCGGATGCCATGAGCAGAGACCTGCAAAAAAGAGGATTTAAATTCACCGGCACCACCATTTGCTATGCCTTTATGCAGGCAACCGGCATGGTGGATGATCATGTGGAGGATTGCTGGAAAAGAAAACAGCCCGAGCACCTTTTGCTCGATCTGTAATCAGGATTTCTGAAGCGCTTCTGCTTTGCCCTGCAGATCTTCCCATTTCATCATTTCGGCTTCCAGCTGTTTTTTCATTGCTTCGTAACGCGAGAACATTTCCTTATCACTTACCACCACATTGTATTGCTCGGGGTCAAGCAATTTGTCATCCACTTTTTTGATTTCCATTTCAAGCCGCGCTATTTCCTGTTCCGATTTGCTAACCTGATTCTGGAGCGTGCGGACTTCCTTTTCTTTTTGTTTCTGCTCTTCGTGGTTCACCTTATTTTCAGCCACCGGAGCCGCAGCAGCGGCAACTTTGGTCTGTTTGGTTTTCTGTTCCAGCTCCTTGAATGATTCAATCTTGCGCATGGCAAGGTAATCATTGACATCCCCGATATGAGGCTTGATGCTGCCGCCTTTGAATTCAAAAACCTTGGTTGTCAGTCCCTGCAGGAAGTCCCTGTCGTGTGACACAACGATCAGCGTTCCGTCGTACCGCATCAGAGCGCTCTTGAGCACTTCTTTCGAGCGCATATCAAGGTGGTTGGTGGGTTCATCCAGCACAAGCAGACTGTATGGCTGCAGAAGCAGTTTACACATGGCCAGCCGACCCTTTTCTCCGCCGGAAAGCACTTTCACTTTTTTATCGACATCGTCACCGCTGAACAGGAAAGAGCCAAGCAGGGATCTAACATTTTTCCGGGCATCGCCAACGGCAACCTCATCAATTGTCTCAAACACGGTAGCTTCCCCATCCAGTGTTTCGGCCTGGTTCTGGGCATAATATCCGATATTCACATTGTGGCCAATCTTAAGAGTGCCTTCAAAAGGCTCATCCCCTACAATGAGCTTGCTCATTGTGGATTTACCCTCACCGTTCTTACCCACGAATGCAACACGGTCTTCCCGCTCAATCATGTAATCAATATCGCTGAAAATCACTTTGGGGCCATAGGCCTTTTTCAGGCGGTTGGCTTCCACCACCACTTTTCCGGCACGTGGTGCAGGAGGGAAATTAAAACGGATGGAAGCATTGTCTTCACCATCCACTTCAATAACCTCAATCTTATCCAGTTTTTTTATGAGTGATTGTGCAAAAGAGGCCTTACTTGCCTTGGCACGATACTTATCAATAAGGGCTTCTGTCTTTTCAATGAATTTCTGCTGGTTCTTATGTGCAGCAGCTTGTTGCTCCCGGCGCTCTTTACGCAGCAACAGATAGCGTGAGTAATTGGCCCGGTAATCAAAAAGCTGCCCCAGGGAGATTTCAATGGTGCGTGTGGTGATATTGTCAAGGAAAGCTTTGTCGTGCGATACCATGACAACAGCGCCATAGTAATTTTTCAACAGGTCTTCGAGCCACTGAATGGATTCGATATCCAGGTGGTTTGTAGGTTCATCCAGCAGCAATACGTTCGGTTTCTGAAGAAGCAGCTTTGCCAGCTCAATACGCATGCGCCAGCCTCCGCTGAATTCATCGGTCATCCGGCCGAAGTCTTTCCGTTCAAAACCCAGTCCGAGCAGGGTTTGTTCGATCTCCGAATCCATGGAATATGCACCAAGCAGGTTCATGCGCTCATTGGCATCGTTCAGATCATTGATGAGTTTCATATAGCCGTCGGACTCGTAATCAGTCCGGGTTTCGAGCTGTAGGCTGATCTCTGCCAGCTTCTTTTCAAGCTGCTTGATTTCTGCAAAGGCAGTGGAGGTTTCGTCAAAAACGGTTTTACCGAGATTATGGACCATATCCTGCGGCAGATAACCCAATGTAATACCGGAAGGACGGGAAACTTCGCCCGAATCGGGTTTCATTTCACCCGAAAGGATTTTGAGAAGCGTGGATTTACCCGCACCGTTTTTACCGGCCAGACCGATACGATCTTTCTGATTGATAAGAAAGGAGATCTCTTCGTAGAGATAGGTTCCGCTGAAACTGACTGAAACGTTACTTACTGATATCATGATTGAATTTGGAGCTGCCCGAAATCCGACGGATTGGCGGGCTTTTGTTAAAAGCCGCAAATTTAGTGAATCTTAAGGCTCGTGGTTAAATATTGTTAAAGCATTTCTCAATCCGGCAGGGTTTTCTATATTTACATAAACCAAAAAATCACCCAAATGATCCTAGCCTCTGCCCTGTTTCACCTGAGCGCACTTTTTACGCTTCAGCTCCTGGCCCTTACCGGTGCCCTGTTTTTATTCATTTATGTTGGAAAACAAGACCTTAACCGGTGGTTTTCGATGACCGCAGCCGTCATCCTTGGCCTTGTGATCCTGACCATGGTAACCACCTTCGTAGGTGCCATTTGTATGCATTGTCACCACGAACGGCATGAAAATGAGGAAAGATCAATGATGATGCACGGGGAATTCGGCCCTGGCATGATGGGTGAAGGACACCACCGCATCATACGTATTGAACGTGACGGACCAGAATGCTCCGAAATGGAAAATTGCCCCGGAATGGAACAGTGCCATGGCTCTGAACCTTGTATGGGCGGTGGAAGAGATATGGATTGCTGCAAAGGCGAGTCATGCACCATGGCCGGCAAAAAGGGGATGGATTGCTGCAAGGGAGGAACCTGTACAATGGATGGAAAGAAAATAATTATGAAAAAGGATACTGTTATCGAGAAAAAGACCTTGAAAAAATAAGCAATTGTCAGCATGATCCTAAAAGCAGGGCCCGGTCCCTGCTTTTTTGTTTTTAGACAAGCCGGGCAGAATTTTCTCTATTTTTATGACATGCAAGCACGGAATAAATTCCTTTTGATTTTTCTTTTGATTGCCCTCCTGGCCACGGCAGCCTGGTTTTTAAGTACCATTCTCATTTATTTGTTCCTGGCGCTCGTCCTTTCCCTGATCGGGAGTCCCGTCAATAAATTCCTCCGGAAGTTCCAGCTGGGCAGGTTTCATATTTCCGCCGGCGTCAGCGCTTTTCTTTCCCTGTTGTTCATTTACGCATTGCTTGCAGGGTTGATAGCCCTTTTCATTCCCATCGCACTGAGCGAGGCGCACATCATAGCCAATACCGATCCGCAGAAGCTGATTGCTTCTCTTCAGGAACCTATTTCAAAAATAGATTTCACGGTCAACAAATACTGGCCACAGTCCTTTTCCACCGGGCAATACCTCCAGTCGAAACTCCCTGCTGTACTCAACATGTCACAGCTCAGTACCTTCGCCAATTCTTTCATTGGTTTCACAGGCAGCATTTTTGTTGCCTTCTTTGCCGTGTCTTTCTTCACTTTTTTCTTTTTGAAAGACGGGAAGCTCATCACGGAGACATTGATATTGCTTTCACCTCAGGCCCGGGAGCATGATGTACGTGAGGTGCTTCACAACTCCAGGGTGTTATTAACCAAATACTTTACGGGACTCTGCCTTGATTCCTTTCTGGTAGCCTGTATCGTAACCATAGGCATGACTATTGCCGGTGTACCCAATGCATTGATCATTGGGCTGTTTGCAGGCATCGTGAACATCATTCCTTATGTGGGGGTTTTGATCGCAGGCGGGTTTGGATTGCTTGTGGCACTTTCCACGGGCCTGAGTCCCGACTTTCACGATCAGCTTTTCCCGATGATAACAAAGGTGCTTCTTGTATTTGCCGGCTCCAATCTGATCGACAGTATTTTTCTTCAGCCACTCATTTTTTCAAACACGGTCAAGGCCCACCCTCTTGAGATTTTCCTGGTTGTCATGATCACAGGTACTCTGGGAGGCATCGGACCCATGATACTTGCAGTACCGGCCTATACGGTATTACGCGTCATAGCCAAACAGTTCTGGGGACGCTTCCGTTTTGTGAAGCGGCTTACCGCATCACTTCAGGGAGATCAACCACGCCGGCCTTTTTTCAAATCCAGAAAACCATGATAGAAAAAGACACACTCGCTTTTCTTTCCAAGCTAAAAAAAAACAATAAGAAAGAATGGTTCGATAAAAACAGAACCGCTTATGATGCTGCCCGGCATAACATGGAGATGTTTGTCACAGCTCTGCTTGCCAACATGACTTCTTTTGAACCTGCCGTCGGAACGCTGGCAGCCAAAAAATGTCTGTTCCGGATCAATCGCGACATCCGTTTCTCGAAGGACAAAAGCCCCTATAAAACCAATTTCGGGGCAAGCATCAACCCGGGAGGCAAAAACTCACCGGGGCCTGGTTATTACATTCACATTGAACCCGGAAAGTCATTCCTGGGAGGAGGCGTATACATGCCTGAACCCGGATTTCTGAATGCTATCCGTCAGGAGATCGACTATAACCTGAAGGAGTTTGAAAAAATTCTGAAAGAAAAAAAATTCAAAAATATTTTCGGGGATCTGGAAACCATTGAAAAGCTTCAAAGGCCACCGAAAGGTTATGATGAGAGCAATCCGGCTATCGATTACCTCAAGCACAAGCACTATACCGTTTTTTGCACGCTCACGGATGCCGAGTTGAACTCAAAGTCAATCGCAAAGAAAGCAGCAGGACTGTTCGAGCTCATGAAGCCTTTCAACAATTTTCTGGCCAGGGCCCGTGACTAGCAAGCTGTCAGTGCTGCCACATATCATGCTCCTTCTGCATAATACCGTTCTTGATTGATTCCGCTTCGAGCAGCGCATTGAGGGTATTCGGCCCCTTGTAATCGGCAATCATGCGATCGGCCTGGTTATCCTCCTTAATGATGTAACAGCTGAACATGCGCTTGATGAACAGGTCATCAAAGCTTAGCTCCTGTGCCTCATTGTGCGGATTAAACACGGTGTGGTTGGCAAGCAAAGGCCTCAACTCCGGAAATGAAACCCAGAAGGTC
>DASYGQ010000114.1:0-5930 GCA_035999585.1 Bacteroidia bacterium
TAAAAAACTTTTCAAATACAATCAATCCAGCAGCTCTTATTACATGAGCCTGCCCACTGCCCTGAGCCTGCAGGGGGATTACAACATTTACAAGACTTTTTATGCCGGGCTTGTCGGCTATTATGCATTTCAATTCAAAAACACTCCCAACAGCATTCATGAAATTTCCACCCTTTCCATCATTCCCCGTTGGGATCACAAATGGTTTGGCATATACATTCCGGTTTCTTACAACCAGTATAAGGCACTGAATTACGGGATCAACCTGAGACTCGGCCCGCTTATCGTCGGAACAAATACACTCAACAACTTTTTCGGTAACGGCTATGCTTATGGCGAAGAATTTCACGTCCTTCTTAAAGTGCCTATTCCATACCGCAGTGTGAGGGATCGCGACAAAGACAAGATTTCCGACCGTAAGGACAAATGCCCGGATGTGCCCGGCACACTTGAATTTCAGGGCTGTCCTGACCGGGATGGCGATCACATTGCCGATTCGGAAGATCAATGCCCTGACAATGCCGGTCCAAAGGAATTCCACGGCTGTCCGGACCGGGATGGAGATAAGATCATTGACAAACTGGATGCCTGTCCGGATGAACCCGGCCTCGCTCAGTTCAATGGCTGCCCCGACAGGGATGGCGATGGCGTTATGGACAAGAACGACGAATGTCCTGATCAGCCAGGTCTTCCTCAGTATAAAGGTTGTCCCGACAAAGACGGTGACGGTGTCATTGACAAACTGGATGAATGCCCGGATAAGGCTGGTCCTCCGGAAAATAAAGGCTGCCCTCAGGTATTCCTGCTTTTGATGGACGACAAAGGCAATGTGATTCAGAAAGTGAAACAGAACAAAGACGGAACTTTCACATTTGATGCACTTCCGAATGAAGCCAATGCTATTTTCAGCATTGAAGGTGAAGATACCGATGCATTGAAGGAACTTAACCTCGTGGTAAATGGAGTGCCTAAAAAACTGATCCGGGGGCCCGATAAGCTTTTCCACCTGGAGCTCCTGAAAGCCGATGAACACAAGCTTTCCACCATGGAAGAAAACGATGTGCCCATCAAGCTGACAAAGGAAGAAGCAAAAATTCTTAAGAAAGCGTTCAATAACCTTGAATTTGAAACCGGCAAAGATGTGATCAAAAAAGAATCATTCCCTTCGCTGGATGAGCTCGCGGGTATGATGAAGAAGAAACCGGAGTGGAAGCTGAAACTGAGTGGGTATACCGACAACAGCGGTAAAAAGGAAGACAACCTGAAGCTTTCTGAGAAACGTGCACGTGCCGTTGCCAAATACCTGAATGGAGAAGGCGTGGAGGAAAGCCGGTTCAAAATACTGTGGTTTGGTCAGGCAAAACCCATCGCCCCGAATACGACACCCGAAGGCCGCCAGAAAAACCGCCGGGTCGAAATGCTGATCATTGATTAAAAATCATGAATGTCCCCGACCGATGAGGCGGGGACATTTTTGGGGCCCGCTTTTCCGGGCTGACCTCTGATAGAAAACGCATTATGTTCCACATCATCGACTTCGGTAGCCGCAAGGTTCCCCTGATTGCAGAAATGCTGCATTCGCTGGGGAATGAAACCCGCATTCACAAATGGAACGACATTGATTATTTGTCATTGCGCAAATCTCAGGGAATTGTGTTGAGCGGTTCACCGGCCTATCTGACAGAGATTGATCATGAACCTTATGAGACACATTGTGGATTCCTGCGTGATACTTCTTTGCCTGTGCTTGGCATTTGCTTCGGACATCAGATACTCGGTATTCTTCATGGCGCTGAAATTTACCGCGGGCCTGAAATCCGGGGTTCGAATTCATTACAATTACTTGCTAAAGACCCGCTGTTCGAAAATTTCGACAGTACTATGGAGGTAAAAGAAGATCATACAGAGGGGATCAGTCTTCCGAAAGGTTTTATTCATCTCGCTTCATCGGCATCCTATCCAAACGAAGCCATGAAGCATCCCGAAAAAAAAATGTGGGGAATTCAGTTTCACCCGGAGGTGAGCGGAGAAACGGGAAGACTTATTCTTGGGAATTTCTGCAAGCTGGCGAAGGCCTGAGTTCGTTGTGTAAATTCCTGCGAAGGTTCAGGAGATAAGCTAATTTGCCTCTTTTTAGTGAAATAACACAGCCTTAATTCTGGAAAGATATTCTTTGGGTGGGGTTATTACTCCGACAGTTCCTGAATAAAAGCCTATTGCGTCAATTCCATTTTTGGAGGCGAGGTAAACGGCTCTAGAGGCATGATAAGACTGGGAGACAACAGTAATTTTATTCTTATGGTAGACTTCCCTACATCTAAGAATCGAATTAAGGGTATGATCTCCTTCTTTATCCATTATAATCAGAGAATCCGGTACGCCTTTGGCTACGAGTGCAAACTTCATGTTAGCCGCTTCATCATAGTTAGCCGGGCCAACACATCCACTTACGATGAAATTTTTCACCTTACCTGCTTTATACAGAATAAAAGCCGCATCAATTCTTTTGAAAAAAAATTCAGGAGCAGACTTTTGATCAGCCCCTAAAACTAATGCAGTTTCTTGGTAAGGAATTAAATTTACATCTGAATAAACTTTATTTTCAGCTGCTTTATTTATGATTTTGTTGCTTATCAATGAAGAACCAATCAGCAATGCGAATAATGGAAGTAAAACCCATCTTGTAATCAATTCGGGGATCTTGTATTTCTGCAAACGCCATAAAACAAAGGCAACGATAAAAAAAAGGATTAACAGAATTATTAGACGAAAGGCTCCCATGTTGGTTTGTTTTCGATTGAAATAACGGACAATAACTGCTAAGATAAGTAAGTTAAGAGAAGAAGGCTGATTCCATAAAACGAACAAGATTCAATCTTTCTGATATCGAATTCCCGGAATTACTTCAAATCAAATTCAGAATGAACTCATCATTCTTTACCGAATAGGTGACCGAAAAAAATAAACCCCTTATATAACGTGAGTCATAAGGGGTTCATCCTGTCTTGTGTGGTGCCCCAGGAATCGAACCCTCGACACAAAGGATATCAATCCTCCATTTTAATTTCAATATCCACTTTACCGATTACCTTATATTCGGTGCGTCTGTTTTTTTCACGGTTAGCCGGATTATCCGTTCCATCTTCATTTCTGTTTGGTGCCAGAGGCATGCTTTTCCCATAACCCTTCGCAGTAAGCCTGTCAGCGCTGATTCCTTTTGCAATCAGGTATTTTACCACACCATCGGCACGTTTCTGAGACAATGCCACGTTGTATTTATCTGAACCCACATCATCCGTATGGGAACCAATTTCGATTTTCAATTCTGGGTTCTGGTTCAACAGCACAAGAAGTGTGGTATCAATATTTGTTTTCGCTTCGGGGGAAAGGTCTGACTTGTCGGAAGCGTAATATACCTTCTTAAGCAAATATCCTTCCTTGGGTATTTCCTTCAGGATGAAATTATGCTGCAATGACTGAGAAATAGTAAGACCCGCGGTGCTAACGGTATATTCATCGTTGAAATAATTACTGTTTTCTGCAACAACCTTGTAATTATTCCCGAGCTCGACCGGTATACTGTACTTTCCGTCTTTGTCGGTTTTATCCGACTTAATAAACACCAGGTTTTTGGGGTCAGCAGGATCGACCAGATAAACACTTACTTTTGCGTCTGAAACTGGCATCAACGCCAGGGTATCCTTTCCTCCCCGAATGATCCCGGCCACGCGCAGGCGCACAAATTCCAGCCTTTTGTATTCGTACAAATCATCGCAGCAGGTTGGATTCTTAAGGGAGACACCACCTTTACGGTTGGAAACAAGCATGCCGGTTTCCCTATTGGTGGAGATCGTATAATTCAGATCGTCATAACTTGTATTAATGGCAGGTGTAAGGTTTTCAGGTGATGTAAATGACTTCAGCTCGCCTGTGGCTTTGAAAATATCCATCCCTCCCATTCCGGGCCAGCCATTTGAGCTGAAATACAAGGTACGTGATTCCTGATCATAATAAGGAGTCATCTCGTCGGAACTGGTATTTATTTTGTTACCTGCATTTCGGGGTGCAACGTATTTTTTCGTTTTGGAGTTGTAGGTGAAATACCAGATATCAAAACCACCTTTCCCTTCGGGACGGTCGCTTGCAAAATAAACCGTTTCTGTTCCTTTCGCCGACATAGCTGCAGCAGGCTGACTGGAAGTGAAATTCGGAAGATTAATGGTCTTATCAAGAGCTACCGGTGCTGACCAGTTTCCATCTGTGTATTCGCAAACATAGATGGCACAGATCATTTTGTTTTTATTGTTGGGACGGCATTGGGTAAAGTAAAATCTTTTACCACCCGGAACAAAAGTGCCGCCACCGATATTCATTCCCGGAGTAAAGACCGGACCTTTGTATTCACCGGAATAGGTCCAAACACCATTTGCCCGTTTTGCAGTATAAAGTTTGCGCAAAGCGCCGGTCAGGCTGTCTCCGGGAACAATAAACTCCTTTTTATTTGAACGAAGTGCCGAATAGATTATGTTGGAGTCATTCAGAAATACAGGTGCCGCTTCCACATGTATCTTGTTGATACTTGTATCAAGGTGTGTGATGAGAACTTTTGACAAAAGCTTTTTCGACTGCAAAGCATCGCATCCGGCAATTTCCGGCTTCACCTGCTTTTTCAATTCAAGACTCTTGTCGTCTGTTCCGGCCTGTTTCTTGAAAAGCAGAAAATTTTCTTTTGCTTTCTCACAATTGCCATTCATCTTCAGCATTTGTGCATAGTAAAAGAGCGGGAGGAAATAAGTCTTACCGCTTCCGGTATATGACTTTTCATACCAGATCTGCGCGTTGTCATAATCGCGGCTTGTGCGGTAGCATTCAGCCAGCTGGAAAGCAGTCTTGTAATCATTCGGCTTCTTCTTCATATAGGCCTCGTAATAACGCGATGCCGCAATAAAGTCGCCCAGCTTGACTCCGCTGTTTCCCAAATTTTTCAGTTGTTTGGTGCCATATCCACGAATAGCCACAGAATCCTGTGACAATACACACAATGGAATAAAGAGCACGAGCGCCAAAGCGCAAATTTTAGTTTTAATACCTGTCACAGGGAATTTCAATTTTATGTAAACGTGTATCCGGAGCTGTATAAATAAACGACAATTCAAATGCGCCTCGGTAATTGGTAACCACGTGCAGATCCGACATATTGAAGTCATAGCTTGCACCAATCCTGTAATTTTTGAACTGGATGCCTCCTGCCGCAACGGAAGCATCCGTGTGTATATTCACATTAGCCCTGTAAAAGTAACCCACCGATACCGAAGTGGCATTGGCCTTATTGGAAGCCAGGCGGTAATACAGGTTAGTTCCGAGCATCAGGTCGCTGGCTTTATCAGTTGCCATGGCCAGGAAGCTTGGGTCAATCATCCATTTGGCATTGATGTCATATTCTGTACCTCCGTTAAATATTTTTCGTGGCTGCAGTTTGGAACCGTTGTTGTAAAAGCTCTCTTTCGGATAGTTCACATGGAATATCGACAAATTCAGAAAAGGCCTGAATTTCTTTAAGCGCAGGCTGTATCCGGCTCCGATATTTACATCCACATATCCCGCACGATCGTGGATCTGGGTTTCCTGATTGGCGAGGCTTGGATCGAACTGACCTTTATTCCAATTGAATTGATCCGGATAGGTTTCCGCATCGGGATTGATGGATTTTGCAGTATACCCTCCCGTTACACCCACGTGAAAACTTTGTATGCCAATCGTTTTATGATAAGCAGCAGAAAGCTGAATTTTCAGAACTTTCAAAGTACCGGCTGACTTGTCATTAATCAGAAAACCTCCGGCGCTGAAATTATTCTGGCCTATGTATATCTGTTTAT
This sequence comes from Bacteroidia bacterium, assembly GCA_035999585.1. Lineage (GTDB taxonomy): Bacteria > Bacteroidota > Bacteroidia > Palsa-965 > Palsa-965 > Palsa-965. Next base: position 5,877 of record DASYGQ010000114.1, read on the forward strand.
CAAACCCGATTGCTTCCGTCTGATAAGCTTTGCCGATCTGGCTCCATTGTGTCC
>DASYGQ010000165.1:0-13867 GCA_035999585.1 Bacteroidia bacterium
CCTGCAGGGTTAAATATAAGATCCAGGTCATCTAAATAAATAGTTGCTCCAACCTGCTGGCCTGAATTGCCAGCGCTGGAGGAAAGAATCCATTGAGAGGTAACGACAGGATTGGTGCTTTTGTAATGCATAGGGACAGAAAAGCGGGTATAGCTGTTCACTGCAGCCGATGGTGTACTGAAATGTGCAAAGCCGATTGTATCGGTGTTTGAACTTCCGGTCAGCAGCAGTTGCACAAATCCATGGTCGCTTCCCACAGGGGTGCTTTTATACCATCCGATGATGCTGTCGGGTCGTCCGGTGTAGGCAATGCCTCCGGTGATGGCTTGTGAAGAAGTATTGATGGTGCCTGTGGTGGCAATGCCATTGGCATTTTGTCCAAGCACACTAGCTGTTGAAAGCTTCATGGCCGCTGCCCCGGTGTGAAAATCTCCGGCTGCTGTGGCTTTGTAGCATGTCACTTTGCCAAATCCAGCAGTTGTTGAGTTGAGGTCATTCCATCCTGTGGCATCGTCATAGGCAACAGTACTTGATGTATGTGTCCAAGTTTCAAAACTTGCGTTCGGGGTTGCTGCATTTTGTGAGAACAGAAATGTGCCGGATATTAAAAGTGCGGCAAAGAGAGAGTATTTTTTTGTCATGAATAAAACATTTGGTTAAGGAACAGTAAATGTAATTATTAATTTTTCAGAAACCGGTTTTCTCTTACCAAGGGCTCAGGACATCTGGTCATTGGTCATTTCAACCCAATCTCCATTTTTTCGGATCAGTTCAATGAGCGCATCCACTGCTTTCTCAGAATCAATGTTGCGCTCTACGACTTCCTTACCTTTATATAATGTGATTTTCCCGACACCTGTGCCTACATATCCGTAATCAGCATCAGCCATTTCTCCGGGTCCGTTTACGATACAACCCATGATTCCAATCTTGACGCCTTTCAGGTGATGTGTCCTGTTCCGGATCTTTGCGGTAGTTTCCTGAAGGTCGAACAACGTTCGGCCGCAGGAGGGACATGAGATGTACTCTGTTTTGGAAATGCGTGTGCGGGTAGCCTGCAGGATTCCAAAGGCAAGAGAATTGATATCTTTTCTGGGCATGCCATCATTGACATGAAGCCAAATCCCATCTCCGAATCCGTCAATCAGTAGTCCCCCGTTATCCGTTGAAGCATAAAGTTGCACCTGCAGAGCTGTTTCGTCCTGATAATCCTGACGAATGACAAGAGGGTTGGTAATTCCTTTTTCGCGGAGTGAAATACACATGCGACGAAGTGTTTGCATGCGGTTCGGTTGGCGGGTATGCAATACCAGGATCGCATTCCGGTCAAGTGCCTCTAATGCAAAAACAAATTCTTCGTCAGCCAGGTAAAACCTGACAGCAGAAGATTTTTCTTCCGATAGGCTATGATAAGTCTTCTGATTGAACAGAGGATAACTATTAGGCAGTCGGAACGCTGAAGAGTCGGCATCTGAATCAAACAAGATGCCCAGGGTGCCCGGAAGAGCAAAATCGATTTTGTTTTTCCCGGCATAGATATAATCACAAGCCTGATCGGAAATATTCCATTTGTCGAGCGGAACGGAATAGGAATATCCAGCAGCGAAAAGCGAAGCAGGAGTGATTTCTGTGAGCTGACTGAAATCGGCAATCACGCGGGGTGCGTGGTGGTGACCGAAGTTCAGGATTTCAGCCGAATCGGTTTTTTTATAGGAATAAGGATCGTAGGGAATTTCCCATTTTCCATTTGCGTCTGTTATCACCGGTTTTGTTTCAACTGATCCGGTGCGCAGGCTGTATCGTTCAACAAGCGCTCTGGCAATCGGTATTTCATACTCCGGTTCTTCGGTCAGTGACACACGCACGGTGTCACCCAGGCCATCCTCCAGAAGTGTTCCTATTCCAACAGCCGATTTGATTCGACCGTCCTCTCCTTCACCGGCTTCGGTCACCCCCAGGTGGAGCGGATAATTTCTGCCGGTTTCAATCATGCGTTGTACCAGCAGACGGTATGCCTGCACCATCACAAGGGTGTTGCTGGCTTTCATCGATAAAACAATGTTGTGATAATTATGCTCTTCGCAGATCTGCAGAAATTCAAGCGCACTTTCCACCATGCCCAAAGGCGTGTCGCCATACCTGCTCAGTATGCGGTCGCTCAGGGAGCCATGATTTGTACCGATGCGCATGGCGGTGCCGTATTCCTTGCAAATTTTTACGAGCGGACTGAAACGGATGCGAATCCGGTCAAGCTCGGCTTCGTAGGAGGTATCGGAATAATCGATGTGTTCAAATTTTTTCTTGTCGGCATAATTACCCGGATTCACCCGTACTTTCTCAATGATTCGGGCTGCATATTCGGCAGCATTGGGAGTGAAATGGATATCGGCAATAAGAGGAGTGTCAAAACCTTTGTTGCGAAGTTCTTTGCGGATATTTTCCAGATTTTTGGCTTCGTTAAGGCTTGGTGCGGTGATGCGTACGAGCTCGCATCCTGCTTCAATCATACGGATGCTTTGTTCAACAGTCTTTTGCGTATCCAATGTATCCGTAGTGGTCATGGATTGCAACCGGATCGGATTGTTACCGCCGATTCCAACGAAACCAACCATGACTTCGCGGGTGATAAAACGTGAATATCGGGTCAGGCTGTTGCAGTATGGTTGTATGAGGGGCATGCTTGTTTAATAAGTTCAGGGAGAATACCCCCTTTATTGAGCTCATAAAGGTAAGCAATTCTCAGTATTCAAGAGGGGAAGGAAGCTCCTCCAGTGGTTTCCGGAAATAATTTTTCAATCCGGCATTCATGAAAACAAGAGCCAGAATCACAGCCGCTTCGATATAAAAACTGGAATTCATTTTTTCCTTGAAAATAAACCAAGCCATGATGATGCCGTAAACAGGTTCCAGGTTAACGGATAATACAACGGTATATGGACTGATTTCCTTCATGATGGCAACACTTGTTACAAAGGTAAAGGCAGTACATACAACTCCCAGAATCAGCAACCAAAGGCAGTCAGCTCCCGATAGCTGGAAAAAGGAAAGACTAAAGTGTTGCGTGAATAACATATACAAAGTCATGAAAATAAAGCCTCCTGTCATTTCATACATGGTAATTGTTTTGGCATCATAGGTCCGCACCAGTTTCCCATTCAGGACAGCGAACAAAGCGGAGGTGAATGCTCCGATCAGACTGAAAATAACCACCGCCTGATTTGGTCTGAGCCAGTTGCTGAACATGTAATGCAAATTGGAATCTGTTTTAATCTTTGTATCGGAAATGAGATAAATAATGCCGAAGACGATCAGGCCGAAGAGCACTTCGTACCAGATAATCTTTCGTTTATAAAAAAGAGGTTCCAGAAAGGAAACGAAAAAGGTTCCGGAAGAAAAACATACGAGTCCAAGCGAAACATTGATTTTTACTGCTTCGTAAAAAAAAATCCAGTGAAGGGAAACAATGGCTCCGACACTGAAAAAGAGGAGCAGGCCTCTCCGGCTTGTTTTCACAGAAGCTTTCATAAGCTTTAGAAAAAGAAATATAGAAATGCCGGCAATAAGCGTTCGGTACCAGACGAGATCGGTCGCCCGAACGGAGATCAGCTTTCCAAGGATGGCGGTCCAGCCCCAGATGAAGACAATGAAATGAAGAAGGAAATAATTTTTTGATTTGCCCACGCGTCCTGGATTGCAAGCCAAAGGTATTTGATTCCTGAATACAGAAACAAGGTCTTGTATTCAGTAATATGTACATTGGATTTTAGACGGCAATTCAGTATCTTTATATGTTCCGGGCCGCGAGAACATGTTTCTGTATTGGTTTTCCGGACTTTAGGGTTTCGGAATCAAGAGGCCGTTGAAAATTTTCCGCACAGATGAACGATTTCTATCAGATACTAGGTGTAAGCCGCTATGCTTCCTCAGAGGAGATCAAAGTGGCTTATCGCATTCTGGCCAAGAGATTCCATCCAGACCTTAATCCTGGGAATATTGTTGCGGAAGAACGTTTCAAGGAAATAAGCCGGGCCTACGATACGCTGTCTGATCCGATTGAAAAAAAGAAATATGATTTTCGTCTTCTGTACGGTAACATACCTTTGAAACAGGTTGTTGACAAAGATGCTGCGATGCAAAAGGAGTATGCCAAGCGTCAGGCGTTTACCCGGCATCATCAGAAAAAACAAAAGGAAGATCTGATCTACAGACGCAGGGCCGTTTATGCGGGTATCAGCATTCTCATTGTTATTGTTATCGGTCTCAATCTATCCGGTGAAACGTCGCAGCGCGATCAGAGAATGAAAGAGTTTATTGATAAGAATCATGATGAATTTCTGATTTCACAGGCCATCAGAAAGATTGAATCAGTGCGGGAAATCCATACAGCCGACTCTCCTTATGACAGTATTTTTGGAGAAGGCAGGTATGAGGATTTGTCAGACAACTCGTTGATTATCAGAAACAATCTTAACAAAGATGTAATAACTTGTCTGGTGCGGAGTACCGGGAAAAAGGAAACAATTCGCAACGAATACATACGTACAGGTGATACATATAATATGGCCCACCTGCCGGATGGCCAATACAGCCTGCGTTTGTTTGTTGGTCGCAAATGGGATCCCGGGCTCAGTCCACTCAAAAACATAAAAGGCGCATTTGGTTCGGATGTTGCTTTCTATCAAGCATATACAAAGGCTATTCAGATGAAAAAATTCTGGGAAAAAGATAAGATATGCTTCAGTTCCTGTGGAATTATTCTCTGCGATTCGGCTTTACAAGGATTTAAGCCAATCACGGCAGCTGAATTTTTCCAATAAATTCTTCCTCATTCTACCTTATAATAAGATATATCAAGTCCTTCGGTCCATATTCCCATCTTATATTATTATTATTTCTTATTTGGTTCCAGGGAAATCTGACTATTATTAAGCCCCAAGTCCTCAGTCAATTAGAAGAAAAACGCCATCTAAAAGCAGGTGTCTCAAACGCTCCGGGTCTCGTTTCGGTGAAGTTCATAATTGCTTGATATGTCGCAGGTCTCGCAATTTTTCGTACTTTTGCACACTATTTTTTAAAAGCAACCATGCAGAAAATCAGAAACATAGCAATTATTGCTCACGTCGACCACGGGAAGACAACATTGGTGGATAAAATGCTCCTTCAGGGGAAGCTTTTCCGCGATAATCAGGAAAAAGGGGAATTGATTCTCGATAACAACGATTTGGAGCGCGAACGGGGGATCACTATCCTGGCGAAGAACGTATCGGTTGTTTACAAGGGATTCAAAATCAACATTATAGATACTCCTGGCCACGCTGACTTTGGCGGTGAGGTAGAGCGCGTTCTTAACATGGCAGACGGAGTTCTTTTGCTGGTGGATGCCTTCGAAGGCCCTATGCCACAAACCCGTTTTGTATTGCAGAAAGCATTGCAGCAAGGGAAAAAGGCGATTTTGGTCATCAACAAGGTGGATAAACCAAACTGCCGTCCGGATGAAGTGCATGACAAAGTGTTTGATTTGTTCTTCAACCTTAACGCAACGGAAGATCAGCTCAGTTTCATCACAGTATACGGCTCTTCCAAGCAAGGTTGGATGGGACCGGACTGGAAAACTCCGACCACCGACATTAGCTACCTGCTTGATAAAATCATTGAATACGTACCACCAGCACCAATGAACGAAGGTTCATTGCAGTTGCAGATCACTTCGCTTGACTACTCTACATTCGTTGGCCGTATTGCAGTAGGCCGTGTTTTTCGCGGAGTCATCAAAGAAAACATGCCAATCTCTTTGGTCAAGAGAAATGGAACAGTTATAAAAAATAAAATCAAAGATCTCTACACATTCGAAGGCCTCGAGAAAAAGAAAGCGGCAGAAGTGAACGGAGGCGAAATTGTTGCCGTAACGGGCATTGAAGGATTTGAAATCGGTGATACCATTGCAGACTTTGAAAATCCGGAAGGACTTATTCCTATTCCGATCGATGAGCCGACAATGAGCATGCTTTTCACAATCAATACTTCTCCTTTCTTCGGAAAAGAAGGAAAATTTGTGACATCCCGCCACCTGCGTGACCGCCTGTTTAAAGAGCTTGAAAAAAACCTGGCCATGCGTCTGGAAGAAACTACTTCTCCTGATTCCTATCTGGTTTACGGAAGAGGTATTCTGCACCTGTCCATTCTGATCGAAACGATGCGTCGCGAAGGATACGAACTACAGCTGGGCCAGCCACAGGTTATCATCAAAGAAATCGATGGCGTGAAACACGAACCAATGGAAATTCTCTCCATTGATGTGCCTGAAGAAAGTTCAGGAAAGGTAATCGAACTCGTCAGCCAGCGCAAAGGTGATATGTTGGTCATGGAACCTAAAGGTGATCTTCTTCACCTTGAATTTGATATCCCGGCGCGCGGTATCATCGGTCTTCGTAACAACATCCTGACAGCAACTGCAGGAGAGGCCATCATGGCACACCGTTTCAAAGCGTATGAGCCATGGAAAGGTCCGATCCCAGGACGAAATGCCGGCGTGTTGATTTCCAAAGAAAAAGGAACAGCTGTTGCTTACTCAATTGATAAACTTCAGGATCGTGGTTCATTCTTTATTGAGCCGGGTGATGAAGTGTATATGGGACAGATTATCGGTGAACACATTCGTCCGGATGATCTGGTCATCAATATGTGCACAGAAAAGAAATTATCCAACATGCGCGCATCTGGAAGTGACGAAAAGACACGTATTGCACCGAAAATAAATTTCTCGCTGGAAGAAGCTATGGAATATATTCAGGGAGACGAGTATGTGGAAATCACTCCAAAATCTATCCGTATGCGTAAAATACACCTGGACGAAAACATGCGCAAGCGTTCATCCAAGGCTGCGGAAGCACAATAAGCATATTTAGCGGTTGAAGTGAAACAAGGGCACGGTATTCGTGCCCTTGTTTTTTGAAAATATTTTCTGATCTTTCCATAAATTGGAATTGCATCAGTTATTAGCCTGAAGCACTCGGATTCAACACTCCGCTCTTGAAAAAACGAATCTCATTTTTGATCCCGATACTTGTCGTCCTCTTGCTTTTGCAAAGCGGTTGTCAGCGATTGGTTGATCCTGCTCGGGTACTCGGATCCTGGGTCATTCACAAAGACAGTACGGAAATGAGAATGGTTTTCACTTCCGACACACTTGTGATCAGTTATATGCCCGAAAAAAGCAGGCATGTGTTTTCTTACCAATGGAAGCAGGATGAAGAACCCGGGCTTATGGAATGTTACCAGGAAATAGCTTTGGATTCACAAAAACTGGCAAGGAAGGTAATCACTTCTCAATTATATGTAGTTAAGGTCAGCATGGATTCATTGTCGGTTTTGGTTCCGGCATTGAAAACAAGATTTGACCTGAAGCGGGAAAAGAAATAAATGGAATCCTTTGACGCAGGAACAAGCGAAAATGTGTTTTTAAAAAAAGCCCCGTTATCCGGGGCTTCTTTTTTAAGGCTTTTTTAAGAATTCGGCTTTTTAACAGGAGCAGGTTCCTGAAGCTTTATGGATTTGGCAGCTTCCATCATCATCTTTACGTTCTCTTCCTTGTAAGGTTCTTCGCTTTCGTGGTTATCAGAAACGGTGTAATTGGTTGTTCCGATTTTAATGATTGCATACATGTGAACCTCGGGCTTCAGATCCATGATCTGCTGTTCATAGATAACGGCATCTTTCTCATCCAGGATCCAGCGTTTAACCTTTTTAGGGTCTTCATGCTCAATCTGGGATTTTTGGAAAGTCATATCAACCACTTCTCCATCACCCGTATTGATGACGATATCGAAGTATTTCCCGCGTTTTATCTCCACACCGGCCATTTGTTTCACCTCAAGAGGAGAGCTTATTTTTGAAGAATCAGGAACGAGTATACTTGCTGAAAATCCATAAGGATTAAGGTCGACCATTTGGTAGCCTGCCGGAACAGTATTGGTTTCCGGTTTTTTTGCGCCACAGCCCGCCAATGTCAGGGCAGAAGTGATACCGAACAGGTAGAAAAGATTTTTCATGGAATGAAAATTTTAGTTTGGTTGAGCAAATATAGAACAATTCGCCTAAATGGATAAGGGCTTGACAGATTCAATGGCTAACCATGGCCGATGAGAAGGGAATAGGAAGTATGTGAATCTGAACAGTGCTGATGTGATTCGTATCTTAGCGCCTGCATGAAACTATTCTGGAAACCATTCACTCTTGAATTCAAACACCCTTTTCGGATAGCCCACGGGGTGAGGAGCACAACGCCGGTTGTTTTTACACGAATCGATCACGATGGGCTAAGCGGGTTCGGGGAAGCATCCATGCCTCCTTATTTGGGAGAAAGCCACGAAAGTGTGCAGGCATTTCTTTCAAAGGTCGATCTCAGCCGGTTCGGCCTCATCTCCGATCCGGGTGAAATCATAACATACATCGATTCGCTGGCCCCAGGCAATACGGCGGCAAAAGCATCGGTGGATATTGCTCTTCATGACTTGCTCGGCAAACAAAGGAACCAGCCAATCTATACCTATTATGGTGCCGATCCGGCAAAGACTCCCTTCACTTCCTTTACAATAGGCATGGATTCACCGGAGTTGATCCTGAAAAAGCTGGATGAGTCGAAAGAGTTTCCGCTTTTAAAAGTCAAGCTCGGAGGCATGAACGATCTTTCGATACTTGAAACCATTCATAAGGGAACTGACAAAATATTTTCGGTGGATGTCAACCAAGGTTGGACCGACCGTGAGTTTGTTCTTGACATGATCCATCGCCTGAATGAGATGAATGTAAGCTTTGTTGAGCAGCCGTTTCAAAAAGACAGGATGGAGGATCATGCCTGGCTGAAAGAACGAAGTCCGCTTCCTATCATTGCCGATGAATCATGCCAGCGCTATGTTGATATCGAACGATGTCGCCACTCTTTCCATGGTATCAATATCAAATTGATGAAATGCACCGGTTTGTGGGAAGCGAAACGAATGATCGACGAAGCGAAGAAGCACGATCTTAAACTTTTAATAGGCTGTATGTCGGAAACCAGTTGCGCGGTTTCAGCTGCCGCCGCACTTACGCCTTTTGCTAAATGGGCTGATCTGGATGGCCCCCTGCTGATCAAAAATGATGTATTTGATGGCGTGAAGCTGGGTTCAGGAATGATACGCATCTCTGAAAAGCCCGGTATTGGCGCGGTTTTAAAGTATAATGTGTTTGAGAAGGATTGAGGAGGGAAAAAGAAAGGAAAAAAAAAGGCTCCCTGAGGGAGCCTTTTTCAGAATTACTTCTTTTTAGAAGCTTTTTTCTTAGCTGCTTTTTTTGCAGGCTTCTTAGCCGCTTTTTTTGCAGCTTTTTTTGCTACTTTTTTTGCCATGGTTTTTGGTTTTTGAATTTATTTGATACGAAGTAAGAAAAAATCGCCATCCCAAAAAAATATATCACAAGTATTTTTTCAACACAAACGTGTTGATAACGTTGTGAGTGTACTGTGTGTTTCCATTCATATTCTTGTCCGGGATTTCGATCTTCAGAATGAAAATCGGCGAATAAAAAAATCAGATCTCTTGAATGCGCTATGAACAAAGAGATTCAGAGGCAATCGATTTTTTTTCATCACATCAAAGAAAAGCAATTAATCGAGCTTATTTCCGATTCGCTGATGCAATATACGATGATTTAATGATCAATAATCTATTCATGTTTTTTCTTTTGATCCTTCCAAAAGCCGGAAAACGGAAAATGAAACATCAAAATGGAACTTGACTCAAGCTTTCAAGTACCGAAAATGGAAATGCAAACAGGTTGACGGAAGGAAGGACAGGGAATCGTTCAGATTCTGTTTTTCTCAAAAAACGTATCTTGCGGACCGATAACCATGAAGAAATTTACCATACATATCGGCGGATTCGCCCTCTCTGAGCCAGTTACAGCAGTATCTGACCTTCTGTTGGGCATGCTTTGCCTTTTCATTATCATCTCCCTTCAGAAATCAAAGCGGAATAATCCGGCTGTTACTCTTTGGCAGATTTTCTTTTTTGGAATGGGATTATCAACATTGACCGGAGTTATTGTACATGGACTGAGGGAATATCAAAGTGAAACCGGCAATCATTCCACCTGGATGTTTATGAATGTCATTTCCGGAGCATCGGTTTATTTTGCTCAACTTGCAACCGCGCAAAGCATTCTAAAAGACTTCCGTTTCAAAAAACTGTTTGTGATTATTGCCAATGCCCAGGCATTGGCCTACCTGTTGTGCATCAGCTTTGTTTCGGGTTTCAGCTTTAATGCGGTGATCATTCAAATTGCGGCCGGCATGATCCCGGTAATGATCTTTCATTTTTCCGCCTCCGGCCGGAACAAACCGGGCGCAACCTGGATAGGAACCGGAATCTCTCTTTCATTCCTTTCGGCAGTTGCCCGGACAACAAAGATGTCCTTGGATCCCGATTGGTTTAACTACAATGACATTTCTCATATATTCATTGCGGCCAGTTTTATTGTGATGTTCCGGGGGATTTCGATGTCAACGACGGAGAACCGGGCTCTCCAACCGAAAACAGAGTTCTGACATTTTCCTGGCTTCCGTCTGGCCTGGAATGAATCAATTTTTATAAAAGCGCCGGATATCAACCTCGGGATTTAAGGGAACCTGTTCTTCGAGATGGCTTATGAAATGCCTGGCAAACAAGGGCGCAATCATCACACCCTTACTTCCCATACCATTGAACATACATAGGGGGGAATGTTTGGGGTGCACTCCAATAAGCGGGCGGCGGTTGATAACGGTTGGCCGGATGCCGGCTTTGTGGTCAATAATTTCAAAAGGAAGCTTCAACACCTTTTCCAGGCGCTGAACCAGATCAGCCTTTCCTGCCTCCGTCGGAACTTCATCCAGCTTATCCCAGGAAAAAGTGGAGCCTACCCGGTAAGTGTTATTTCCCAAGGGAAGAATAAACACACCTTTATTAATGACTTGCTCAATGCTGTATCCTTTGATGCGGATAGTCAATACTTCGCCTTTGGCCAGATTGAACGGCATCCAGTTGAACCAGGGATTGATACTGGCAAGATGGCCTTCGCAGAAAATGATGCGTTTTGCTGCATGACCTTTATATGACACCCCGCTTTCTGAAACTGAAAGCAAGGCATGGTTCAGCTTTTCTTCAAGCAATAAGACCTTCGATTTGAAATAAGTGCGGGACCGTTCCAGGAAAAGAGGAACATCCAGGTTACCAGCTTCTTTTACATAAGCATATCCTTCGGGAGCAACGATGGAGGAATCGAGTTTCTGGTCCTCATGGATTGGAGAAAGGTATTTACCCACTTCTTCCAGGCGTTTCTTCTCCCAAAGGGCTTTTTCCTGATTTTCAACAAAAATTTTAACCAGCTCTTTGTGGTGAAAGAAGGAGGCGCCCAGCATTCGTTCCAGGTGCGTATAAAATGTCCCGGCGCAGGCAAGCTGTTCTTCTGCCATCCAGCTTTTCACGAGGCGTTTAAAAACAACCGGATTGAAAAGTCCGGCAGCTACTCTTGAGCTGCATGACAGAGAAGGCTCATCCACAAGAAGAACCTTTTTACCTCTTTGTATCAGTTCATGGCTGATCACCGTGCCAGCCAAACCAAGGCCTGCCACCATGTAATCGTAGGATGCTTCCTGTTCCGCTGTTTTCATTTCAAACAAAAGTAGCCTTATTTCGGTGCCCGGGAATCAGAGCAAGCATCATTTGGAATCTGCATTTTTTCTATCTTTAGATTATTCAAAGGTTTTATGAAAAGTAAATCAGGCCGTAATGAAAGATGGAAGGCACCAAAAGGCCATGCAGACAATAAATCTGCTTTCCTTTATTGACAAAAGACATTCATGAAAAAAAAGAAAGCACGGGCGCGCTATCTGATCGGACGGCGGGAGCAGATTGATTTTCCAGATCTGGGCCTTCAGGACATAACAGCAAAAATAGATACGGGAGCCTATACCACCGCTTTGCATTGTCACGACATTCAGGTGAGGGATGGAGTTCTCTATTTCAAACTCCTTTCTCCGGGACATCCTTCTTCAAGCAATATGGAGCACAGCATAAGGGAGTTCAGTCAGAAAGACATCCGGAATTCATTCGGCGAAACTGAAAAACGATACGTTATAAAAACCAGACTGCGGTTCGGTAGACGGGTGGTTAAATCCGTGATTTCGCTGACGAACCGGGGAACCATGCGATACCCCGTTCTGATCGGACGCAGACTGCTCAAGAACCGTTTTGTGGTGGATGTTTCCCAACTGAATATTTCCTCCCTCAGAATCAGGGCCGATTTTAAAGATCTCCAATAATCAAACAAACAGATTATATCATCCCAATGAAAATAGCCATTCTTTCGCGTAACGCTAATCTCTATTCAACAAAACGTCTTCTGGAAGCAGGAAAAAAGAAGGGGCACGACATGATTGTGCTCGATCACCAGAAATGTGTGCTTGTGATTGAGAAAAACAGACCCCATATTTTTTACAAAGGAAAACAGATTACCGGTGTGAATGCTATCATTCCCCGCATTGGCGCTTCGGTTACCTTTTACGGTGCCGCAGTCGTTCGCCAGTTTGAGCAGATGAAAGTTTTTTCCGCAGTAGAATCCCAGGCACTTGTGCGTTCGAGAGATAAGCTCCGCAGTCTGCAATTGTTTGCCAAAGCCGGCGTAGACATGCCCAAAACGGCTTTTGCCTCGAGCCCGAAAGACATTGATAGTGTGCTGGAAGCCGTTGGCGGAGCCCCTGCAGTTATTAAATTACTGGAAGGAACCCAGGGTATTGGTGTCATCCTGGCCGAAACACACAATTCAGCTAAGTCGGTCATTGAAGCTTTCCTTGGAGTGGAGGTGAATATTCTTGTTCAGGAATTCATCGCAGAAGCCAAAGGAGCAGATATACGTGCTTTTATTGTCGACGGTCAGGTGGTAGGCGCTATGAAACGGCAGGGGGTGGAGGGAGATTTTCGTTCGAACCTTCATCGTGGCGGGAAAGCAACTGTGATCACTTTGTCGAAAGAAGAAAAAGCGACAGCCATCAAAGCGGTGAAGAAACTGGGATTGGCTATTGCCGGAGTCGACATGCTTCAATCAAAACGAGGACCTTTGGTGATGGAAGTGAATTCATCGCCCGGGCTGGAAGGTATTGAAGGAGCAACCGGAGTCGACATCGCAACACGCATCATCGAATATGTTGAGCGCAATGAATTTCACGAGGCGCACTGACGACACTTACTCATTTGAATAAATAAGATCCTCTTTGAATTATGCCCAAGCAGATCATCATAAACCGTCAGATAATCAATCCCGGCGAAACGAAGGAAGTGAACATGAATGTGTATCGCTTGCCGACACGAACTATCATGGAAATTCCAGTCCATGTATACCGGTCGCTCATCGATGGCCCTGTTTTATTGCTGTGTGCCGGAATGCATGGCGATGAGACTAACGGCATTGAAATCATCCGTCAATTGCTTCGTAGCGGACATTTCAGCAGGCTCAAGAAAGGATCAATACTTGCAATGCCCATCATCAATATCATTTCGTTTCTCAACCATTCCAGGGAATTACCCGATGGAAAAGACCTGAATCGCTGTTTCCCGGGATCGCAGTCTGGTTCCTTAGGCAGTCGGATTGCCTACGACATCATGAAAGATATTGTTCCGCAGATCGACCTGGGGGTCGATTTCCATACCGGTGGTGCCAAAATCAATAATTACCCGCAGGTTCGTTGTGTGTTTAAAGATAACCGGAACCTTGAACTGGCTAAAATGTTCGGAGCACCGTTCATTTTGAATTCGGGATACCGTGAAAAATCATTCCGTCACGAAGCTTCACGCCT
>DASYGQ010000176.1:0-11574 GCA_035999585.1 Bacteroidia bacterium
ATTGAAAACAGAGCCGGTGTGGCCTGCAGCGTCTTCCGTGCCGAGATTTTCAAAAAAATAAGCTACAATGAAGAGCTAAAGTCCTATGAAGACTGGGAGCTCTGGTGGAAGTTTTCAAACCTGAACCTGGAGGTGGAAACACTTCCTGTTATTCTTTATCATTACCGCAGGAGAGCTGATAGCATGGTTAATCAGGAAGGAGTTCAAAGGCATATCATGCACCTCAACCTGATGGCTGCCCGCAATAAGGAATTTATAAGCAAGCAATCTTTTTCCTCTTTTAACCTTCTCAGTACTCTTCAGAATGAGTATTTTGTTGAAAATATTCGCCTGAAGCAACAGCATGCCGTTCATCACCCTTCGCCAACACCGCAGACAGAAGAGCTGAATAAGGAAGCTGAAGAGAGATTACTGCTGATCAAGGAATGGTACGGCAAAGAATATGAAGTTCTGCCTCTCTGGTTCAAGCGTGTCGGACACCTGATCAAAATAGTTCAGGGCCATCGGTCGTTTAAGTCTGTTTTAAAAAAAAATAAAAACTAATCTGTGCGCTACTGGCTCCTGACCACCGAGTTTCCACCTTTTTACGGGGGCGGTATTTCAACTTATTGCGATCAGACCTGCCGGATGCTCTCCGAAGCGGGCCACGATGTCACCGTCTTCCTTCCCTGCTTTGACAAATCATTCAGTCCTTCCAGCAACCAGGGGAAAGTGAGAATCATCCGGTTCAATCCTTCCGAGTTTTCCGAAGCATCGTCGAGCCTGGGCTTCGAAGCCAATCTAAGCTTTGCTTTTGCTGAAGCGGTGATCGGGGAAATTGAAAAACATGGCAAACCGGATCTCATTGAGAGCCAGGAATACCAGGGCATTGCCTATTTTCTGCTTCAAAAAAAACACCTGGATTATACGCCGCTGGAAGGAGTCAGCATACTCATCACAATCCATGCACCCAGCTTTCTGTATCTGGAGTTTAATCAGGCTCCTTTATATAAGCATCCGGCATTCTGGACAGGTGAAATGGAACGTTTCTGTATACGGGCAGCAGATGCTGTCATCTCTCCTTCCGCCTTTCTTCCTGAAAGTATTAAAGACCTCATGGAACTGGATGACATCAAAGTACAGGTGGTACCAAACCCTTACGACAGCCCAAGCCTCGCATTGTCTGTTCCGGCATTTGAACACAGGGAGGTGTTGTTTTTCGGGAAGATCACTCCTCAGAAAGGCTGCCTGGAGCTCATTACCTGTATGAGTGAACTCTGGAACGAAGGCCTTACCGTTCCGTTGAAAATGATCGGAGGAGGAAATTATTTCTTCCATCCTTTCCAGATGGATTTCACCGATTACCTCAAAAAGAAATTCAAGAAATACATCAATGAAGGGCTGCTTTCTTTTGAGGGACAAATAAAACCTCAGGAAATTCATGAGAAGCTTGCCAAAGCACAAGTTGTGGTTATACCAAGTATTGTCGATAATCTGCCATATACAGTGCTTGAATCCATGGCCGCCGGAAAAGTACTTCTTGCATCCATACAGGGCGGGCAGTCGGAAGTGATACAACATGGTGAGACGGGCTTCCTGTTCGATCATCACAAGGAAGAATCGTTTCGGGAAAGTCTGAATGAAATTCTGGCACTTAGTCCGGAACAACACCTGGCGATCGGTGTCAGGGCTAAGCAAAGAATCAGAGACGATTATTCACTCTCAGCTACTTATAAGAGGAAGATGGCTGTGATCGAACCGCTGCTTGCAGAAAAGAAGATCCGTAAAGACTTTCCTCTGATCCGTAAGACCGGTGTGCCTCCCATACCAGCCTTTGACCCAGGCAAGGAGTTGCTATCGGTAGTGATTCCCTATTATAACATGGGGCGATTCCTTCCCGAAACCATCCAAAGCATAAGGTCGTCGGAATACAAAAACATTGAAATCGTGCTTGTCAACGACGGGAGCACCGAACCTGAGAGCATTACAGCCCTTGCTGCTTATGCAAAAGATCCTTCCATACGCATCATTCACAAAAAGAATGCAGGCCTTGCCCTGGCACGCAATACAGGAGCCCTCGAAGCCAAAGGTGAATTCATTGCCTTTCTGGATCCTGATGATACGGTGGCTCCGCCTTATTATAAGCATGCTGTACGTATTCTCAAAGCAAAAACAAATATCAGTTTTGCAGGCGCCTGGTGCCGTTATTTTGGAGCATCGGACAATGTCTGGCCTAATTTCAGCCCTGAACCACCCTATGCTCTGCTGCATAATACCATGAGTACCGGTGCCCTGGTTTTCAAAACCAAGCATTTCCTGGATGCCGGGCTGAATGATGCCCGTATGATCTACGGAATGGAAGATTACGAAAGCCTGGTTGGCATGCTCGCCAAAGGTTACCGAGGTGTCGCTTTTCCGGAAACCTGGTTCAATTACCGGATCCGCAAAGATTCGATGGCCCAGGCCTTCACGACAGATAAGAAATTATACCTCTATAAGATCATTGCGTATAAATACCCTGATTTTTATGGAAAACATGCCGCCAAATTATTCCTTATTTTAAACTCAAACGGCCCTTCCATAAACATCGATAATCCTACCTTTGAGGAATCGTTCGTGGATCCTGCTTTGCTGTGGAAACGGATCAGTCAGCTCGAAAAAGCCAACAAGGCCTTGCTGAATCAAACAGGAGACACCGGCACAAACAATCTCTCAGATGAGGATGCGGGGCCTGGTGAATGGGAGTTTGCAAACGGAAGCAAACTGCAGGAGATTAAAGCCTGGTATCACAAGGAATACGAAATCCTTCCATTGTGGTATAAAAGATTCGGACACCTCATTAAGATTGCGATGGGGAAAAGAAAATTCCGTAAGTAAGCCGGTTATTGCCGGCATCTGCCTGCGGTTTCAAAATGAATTTGTCCAAAAAAGAACGAATGCGCTATTGGATCCTTACTACCGAATTCCCGCCCTTTTATGGAGGAGGAATTTCAACCTATACAGATCAGACAGCCCGGATGTTATCGGAAGCCGGGCATGAGGTAAGTGTGTTCATCCCATATTATGAATCGGATAGTATCCGGGAAAGCCTGATCGGAAATATCCGTATTGTGCAATTTAATCCTAAAGGCACCTCCACTTATCCGTTCTTCGGTTATGAAGCCAATCTCAGTTTTGCTTTTGCAGAAGCGGTAACCGCTCAGATCCGCTTGCATGGCAAACCCGATTTTATTGAAGCTCAGGAATATCTCGGTATCGCCTATTACCTGCTCCAGAAAAAACACCTGGGTTATCCTGAATTGGCCGATATTAAAGTTGTTATCACACTCCACGCCCCCACTTTTTTATACCTCGATTTCAACCAGGTTCCTGTTTACAAGCACCCGAATTTCTGGACAGGTGAGATGGAACGCTTTTGCATCCGCGCTGCGGATATCCGCATTTCGCCATCCGCTTATCTTCCATTCATCATTGCAGATCGTATTAAGCTGGATGATCTGAAGATACACGTGCTTCCCAATCCCTTTGAATCATCTTACCTGAATGAACCTGTTCCGGATTATACATCGAACGAAGTTGTTTTCTTCGGCAAGATTATTCCTCAGAAAGGCTGCATTGAACTGATCCGGTATTTCAGTGAATTATGGGACGAAGGCTTTACCGTTCCATTACGGATGATCGGTGGCGGCAAGCATTTGTTTCATCCCGTGAACCAGGATCTGGTTATTTTCCTGAAGAAGAAATACAAAAAATACATCGACAACGGACTCCTTTTTATGGAAGGAGAAATAAGGCCGGATGAATTGTATATGCGCTTGAAAAACGCCCATATCATACTTATTCCAAGCATTGTTGACAATCTGCCATACACTGTGCTGGAAGCAATGGCTTCCGGCAAGGTAGTGCTTGCTTCGCGTCAGGGGGGGCAATCGGAAATCATCTCCCATGAAAAAGATGGATTTCTGTTTGACCATAAAGAAAAAGGCAGCTTTCGGAGGGAATTAAAAAAGATTCTGGCTTTAGACAGTCAAAGTATTCACGAGATTGGCCGGCTGGCCAAACAAAAAGTGAGATCGGTTTATAACCATCCCCTCATTTACAAAACAAAAATGAGCATCCTGGAACAAAGCAGAGTCCCTGCTCCATCAGGAATTTTTCCTTTGATTCGTCCGGCTCAACCTCCGCAAGAAACCAGTGTTCAGGAAATACCCGGCCTGCTTTCGGTGGTAATCCCTTATTACAACATGGGCATCTTCCTGCCGCAAGCCATCGCCAGCATCCGGGCATCCACCCATCTTTCGGTGGAAATTATTGTAGTGGATGACGGAAGCACCGAGACGGAGAGTATTGAAGCACTTCATGTGCTCGAAAATGATGCCCGGGTACGGATCATTCGGAAGAAAAACGAAGGCCTTCCCCTGGCCCGAAATACAGGAGCTCTTAATGCACAAGGAGAATTCCTGGCCTTTCTTGATCCTGACGATACGATTGAACCATCTTACTACCCCAAAGCCCTTGACGTACTCCGGAAAAAGGATAATATCAGTTTTGCAGGATGCTGGGCACGGTATTTCGACGAAGGAACCGGAATCTGGCCCACTTTTAATCCTGAACCACCCTATGTCCTGCTCCATAACTGCCTGAATACCTCCGCCCTTGTTTATAAGAAAAGACACTTTATCGATGCCGGACTCAACGACCCTGCCATGATTTACGGCATGGAGGACTATGAAAGCATGATCAGTATGCTGGCCAAAGGATACCGCGGCGTTTCTCTTCCTGAACCGCTTTGGAATTACAGGATCCGGAAAAATTCAATGGCAAGGGCTTTTACCATTAACAGTCAGTTGTATTTATACAAACAGATCGCCGAAAAACATGCTGATTTTTATTCACACTATTCCACCCAGCTGTTCATGCTGTTGAATTCAAACGGACCGTCCTACAATATCGACAATCCAACCTACGATCGGAGAATTTATTCTAAATTTGCACAGTCATGGATCGGCCGGAATGCTATTTCTTTGGCCAAAAAGAATAATTATGTTAGGATCCTCGCATTAGGTATATACAAACGATTTGTAAAATAATATATGGCACAATCGCTTAACGATTACGCAAAAAACTGGTTCAGGCATACCAATAAAGCAGAGCGTATCTGGCTGATGGCTAAAATCGAGTTCAAACTCCGCTATTACGAAAACAAAATGGGTTTGTTATGGGCCCTCATGAAACCCATATCCGACATGGTGATTTATTATTTTGCCTTCAATGTCATCATGAAATCCGACATCCCGAATTTTGTACCCTACCTGTTTATCGGCATCATTATCTGGAACTATTTTCTCGAATGCACGCTGGGAACTATTCAGATTCTGGCGACAAAACGATACCTGTATGAATACACGAACATGGACAAGCTCGAGATTTATCTGTCTGTGATGCTCAGCAATTTCATTGGCTTCTTGTTCAATCTGGTCATCTTCTTCGTTTTCTGCGTAGTAACGCCGGTAGGACTTGATTTCCATCTTATCTTCTCTATTCCGCTGTTTTTAAATATGGTCATTCTTTCACTTGCCTTTTCGCTGATCCTTTCAAACCTGTTTTTGATTGCCAAGGACATTAGCCAGGTCTGGACGATTATCATAGGTCTCGGTTTCTGGCTATCACCCATCATCTATGACTTATCGGTTTACCGCAGTGCATTGCCTCACTTTGATTATCTGAACCCTATTTCCGGCCTTATTATTAATGCAAGAGCCATTTTCATCAATCACCAGATGCCTGACTGGAAGCTGCTGGGCTTTGACTTTGTCTATGCCATTTTCTTTCTTCTGATAGGAATTTCCCTGCTCAAAAATCTCGGGCCCAACGCTTCTGAAAATCTCTAATTCGCCTGAACAGTATGGAACAAAACGAAGATATCGCCATTGAAGTTTTTAAGCTTCACAAGACATTCAACATACGGGATGACAATTACAACACAATCAAACAGCGTTTTTTTCACCTGTTTAATCCTGCTCCTATCCGGCATTTACAAGCTCTGAAGAACATTCATTTCTCGGTTAAGAAAGGCGAATGTATCGGCATTATCGGGCGTAACGGAAGTGGCAAGTCTACTCTGGTGAAGTGCATGGCAAAAGTGTACCAGCCCACACAGGGCTATATCAAGCTTAAAGGAACCATGATGCTCATGAACCTTGGAGTTGGCATGAGCCATGAGCTGACTGCCCGTGAAAACGTCTATGTGTCGGGTTCTGCACTCGGCCTGAAAATTTCCGAAATCGATAAGATTTTCGATCAGATCATTGAATTTGCCGAGCTCCAGGAGTTTGTGAATACAAAGATTAAATATTATTCCAGCGGAATGATACAGCGATTGGCATTTTCCATTGCAACCAATGCCCGTGCCGATATCATGTTCCTGGATGAAGTATTTGCCGTGGGAGATCAGAAGTTTCTTGAGAAGGCAGTAAAAGTGATTGAAAAATCCTGGATCGAAGGACGGACTACTGTTATCGTGAGTCACAGCATGAACATCATCGAAAAGTACTGTAAAAAAGTAGCCTATCTGAAAAAAGGAGAATTGGTGTATTTTGGAAATCCCAATACAGCCATCGACATGTACATGCATGATGCCTCCATGCACATTCCTCTGGAAGAAAAACTCTAATTCTTTGTCTCTTTCCTTTCATTCAGGTGCCCCAGCAACACCATAAAAAATGCGAGAAAGGTTACCCCCTGGTTCCTGTTGAACATAACCTCGGTCGACAGATAGATAGCAAGGGAAATCATGAAGTAAGCCAACAGGAAATTTCGTTCCCGCCAGGCCACATACAAAGGCAATACCAGTATTCCAAAAAGGAAAACAAGAAATCCCGTTAATCCATAACCGATGCCTGCATCGAGATACTGATTGTGAGCGTTCAGGTTATACTTTACTCCAAAATAAAAATTATTCTTCCGGTATTCCTCAATCATCTGATCACCCGCATCACCGATTCCCACTCCGAAAAGCCAGTTTCTGCGAAGCACTTCCTTGCCGCAATGCCAGATAGCCAGGCGGGTATTCAGGCTGTTCCAGTTTTCTTTGCTGATCTCCCCGTTAAAATGATCAAACTCATGAAGGTTGGTATAGTCGTACCCGGCATTTGTAACACTTTGAAAACGGTTCATCGTTTTTGGAAATAACTGTATGGCAAGAACAATGAGGATCATGGCGCCAAAAAGCATGATGAAACCGCTCAGGTAACGTTTCTGCCGGATGACAGTATAAGCAATATAGCCCGCCCAGAATAAACCCAGTACGAGCATCGAAATACGGCTGGCCAGGAGGTAATTGAACACAGTCATCAGAATAAGTGCAAACACGATTGCGTTTTTCTGTACCGGACGGGTCACATAATTCTGTTGCAGGAAGTATACAAAGACGGCTATTGCAAAGTTCACATACATCCCGAAATAGACCGCCTGACGATCAAACAATATTCCCAGATTATCGTTATACAGATAACCTGTATCTCCGCTGCGTAATACGAGGAATGTACTGCACAGAAGTCCAAGCACCACAGCAACAGCCGTACAACAGGCAAAAAAGAATAAAAGTTTTTTGAGGTTTGGCACACTGACGTAAGCGCTGCAAAGTATCACCGGCAGATAGGCCGTTGGCGAACGGTATTCCAACCACATTCCGCCGATTGCTTTATTATTGGAGTACAGCAGAGTCATCGCCTGCCAGGCATAAAAAAGAAGAAGGCCGAAAGCGATTTTATCGGAGAAAATATTTTTCAGGTTTTTGTAATACCCGGCATAAATCCAGCTTATACCCATACACACAATTGCCAGGTTATTCACCTGGGAAACCGGGCTGTATAAACTGATGACAAAAAAGCAGAGGGAAAGATAAAATACATGCTCCGCGCTGGAAAAACCTGATTTCAGCCGGGTAAAAAAACTCACCATAAACGTACGCTCAGAATTTGTTTCACCCTGCTTTTCGCGCTTTTGGAACGGACACGTTTGACAACTTTCTTTTTCTTCAGCTTGGGACCCTGGCGATATTCATCGTTGTAACTTGAAGCCATTTTCTCGGCATTGAAGTAATGAAAGCACAGCTCATACGAGTATTCACCCATCGAACGGATACTTTCACGGTAGGCGTACATATTCAGGATTTTCTTTTCCGCATCTTCCACCGTATTGAACAGTTCACCGTTCTTGCCCGAACGCACGAGGTCGCGGTTACCCACACAATCCGAGAGCAGCAGGCATTTCTTCAGGTTCATGGCTTCCAGTACAGCCAAAGGCAGGCCTTCGTATTTGGACGTGGACAAATAGATATCTGAATTCTTGATTTCTTCATGCACCTGTTCCGTTGTCAGCCAGCCGGTAACCCGTATATTCTCAGATGTCAGCTGGTCCTTATCCTGCCCGTCGCCGATCCATACAAATTCAAAGTTCCTGAGCTCCTTGAATTTTTCTGCCAGCTCGTTGAACATTTTCGGTCCCTTCTGGCTCACGATACGACCGGCTGTAATGATGCGGAAGGTATTCAGGTTCTTGACCGTTTTGATCTCCTCGGTGGTCAGAATGGATGTGCCGTTGTTGATGTAAGATGCTTTGATGCCGATATCGACATAGGCCCTGCGTTCCGATTTGGAAGTACAGATCACACGCCCTCCGAATAAACTGGCAAACTGCTCCAGCCTTTTGTACAAAGCCACTTTGAAATCACTCAGGTCGTCGATCAGGAAAGATGCTCCGTTTGGAGTATAGATAACATTCTCAATGCCAAGGATGCTGCAGGCAATACGCCCCAGGAAGCCTGCTTTGGAGGAATGAAGGTGAACTGCATCCGCATCCTTGAACCGCTTCAGGATTCGTATGAGCCTGACCAGAGCACTGAAATCTTTTTTGAAATTCAGTTCACGCTGCACATTGCTCCAGCGGATGAACTTGACATTGTTTTTAGGGAAATATTTTTTGACTTCTGCGGCGGCGGTGAGGTTGTTCCTTTCTCCGTGAATAATGATGTGCGTATTATCCGTCATATTCTCCGTCAGAGATTTGATATAGGTGGCAACACCTGCAGCAAAAGGTTCAACGATGTGGATAATAACCATACTATTTATTTAATCGATTCAAAAACTTAATGGCCCTGCGGGGAACCAGTAATAATACCGACAGCTTCAATAATCCTGCCATTTTAAGCAGGGTATCCGTACCGAAATCGTTTACGACCCGCATGCGGGAAAGCATTTGTTTCGTTCTGTTGCGGGCCGACACCCCTTTTTCACTCACCTCACTGATCAAAAGAACTTCCGGCAAATTGGCCGATTCGTATTTTTTAATGATCCGGTAGAAATAAGCATAGTCTTCACAATGCTCATAATTTTCGGGATACCTGCCCAAGTCCTCCGTTACTTCCCTCCTGAACATCACCGCCGGATGAATGAAGCTGCATCTGAAATGCATCTCCCGTTCAATCGCTGCATGAAGCGTCTCGTTTTCATACAGGTATTCCGTATCATTTTCATAATTCCTGAACTTTACCCGGCTGCCAACAAGGCCGACACCCGGATGTGTGTCAAGAAAATGCACTTGCTTTTCAAATCGATTGTTGATGCATATATCTCCGCAATCCAGCCGGGCAATGTATTTAAAATCTGCTTTTCCTTCCAGGTATCCGAGAGCGAGATTAAGCGCTTTCACTACGCCCTGGTTTGCATCAGATCTTAAAATATGGATGCGATACGCATTTAATTCCGGGGTTTTTAAGTCATTGACCGACAATGGCGGGGAGCTTCCATCATCTACTACAATAACCCCGAACAAATCAGGTTTATAATGAACTGAATCCAAAGACTTTAACAAGCCCACCTTATCATTGAAATAAGGTATTATGAGGATAAAGTCTTTCAATATGTTACAACACGTGCATCTATTTTATCCGGCAAAATGACTGAAATCACATACGATTTCAAGCTCATTCTTTTCTTTTAATCTTCGGGCAATCTACTGCCCGTATCCGAAATGCAGGTGTAAAGATAGTATATTCTCATATATCATTGAGGGTCAAATCGCTTTGATTTTCAAATATCTTCTTTTTATCTTACGGATCCAGGAGGCGGTTATTGTCATTTAATGCCAAAGTCAGTGTCTCCATCCCTTGTATCGAAAGGGATTCTACTCAGATATTTAACCCCAGCCAGTTAGGCTCAGATATGACCTGTTCAGTCGGATTTCAGGTCAACATTGCATCCTTTTCCGACCGAATCCGGCTTTACCCCGTTTGCCTATCCGCCCAAAGCCTGTATCTTTGTGCCCTAATTTCAAATCCATGTCCCTTACCAGCGCTGAAGCCATCATTGAGAGCTCCCATATCCTCCCCGAACTGAAGTCAATTGCCGCCAAAGTATTTGCCGGAAAGCGTATCAGTCCGGCAGAAGGGCTTCTCCTGTATGAAAAAGGGGAACTCGGTTTTCTGGGGTCACTGGCCAATCACATCCGCGAAAGAAAACACGGCAAAAAAACCTTTTTTAACCGCAATTTTCACATAGAACCCACCAATATCTGTGTATTTGACTGTAAATTCTGCTCTTATTCCCGCCTGCTCAAGCAAAAAGACGGATCCTGGGAGCTCAGCGAACAGCAAATGCTTGATATCGTGAAAAAATACGAAGGGAAACCGGTTACTGAAGTCCACATTGTAGGCGGCGTCCATCCCAAGCAAGGGCTTATGTTCTTTGCTGGTTTACTCGATAAAATCCGGACCATGAGGCCTGAACTGCATATCAAGGCTTTCACCCCGGTTGAAATGGATTATATGTTCCGCAAAGCCAAAGTCAGCGTCAAAGAAGGACTTCAGATCCTGAAGGATCACGGACTCGGCTCCATGCCCGGAGGCGGTGCTGAGATTTTTGATGAGAAGGTAAGGGCTGAAATATGTGAAGACAAATGCACATCGGCCGAATGGCTGAACATACATGAAACGGCTCACTCCCTGGGTATCCCTTCGAATGCAACCATGCTTTACGGCCATATTGAAACCTTCGCGCACCGCATCGATCACATGGAGCGCCTGCGTGCTCTGCAGGACCGCAGCAAAGGCTTCAACACGTTTATTCCTCTGAAATTCCGCAACAAAGACAACCAGATGTCGGCCGTACCGGAATCCAGTGTGGTGGAAGACCTGCGGAACTATGCCATTGCCCGTATTTACCTCGATAATTTCGAGCACATCAAGGCATACTGGCCCATGATCGGACGCACCACCGCTCAGCTGGCCCTCGGTTACGGGGTTGATGATATCGACGGCACCATCGATGACACCACCAAAATATACACCATGGCCGGATCGGAAGAAAAAACACCCGCTCTCAGCACGGAGCAGCTGGTGGAACTGATCAGGCAAACAGGAAGGCAGCCCATTGAAAGAGATACACTTTATAATGTGTTGAAGGATTATACCCATCACAACTTTGCCCTTTCATCCGAATCTGCCTCAGCGGCGGTCAATTAAATTAAGCGCAACCAGGTCCGGTTTCATTACCTATGAAGCAAAAGGTTCTTTTCATTGCTTTTGCAACCCTGACG
>DASYGQ010000349.1:0-4807 GCA_035999585.1 Bacteroidia bacterium
GCTTTAGTGGATTCTATTCCGTTGAGTCCCTTCATGAAATCATGGGTACCTCTTTTCTGGGAGCCTTTGAGTTCAGTGAAGCGGTGAGGGAGTTTGAGCAGGCTGGGAAAATGGTTCATGTGCTGCTGGCGGATCCTTTCCTGATACATATCAAAGACTGTCACGATTGCGATTACGAGAAGGCAGGGGCAATGACGATGACCAAACTCGATCTGGCCAGAGAACTCGTAAAGCTTGAAAAAGAAGCCGGCACATCATCCCCCCGGCAAGCGGAGGCTTGTTATAAACTCGGTAATGCCTGTTATAACCTGACGGATTTTGGCAATAACTGGAGTGCAACCCGGTATTACTGGTCGCCTCCTTATTATGTGGAATGGGTTCGCGATAAACCGGATACCGCGTATGACGACTGCTTCAAAGCCCTGGGATATTACAACAAAGCTCTTACCCTGACGAAGGATAAAGAACTGGCAGCGCGATGCTGCTTCATGGCATCGAAATGTGAGCAGAACATGTTTTACACGAGCAATGATTACGGGGTGGATGCGGCCGGTGACGCCCGGAAGAATGCGAAATACCGCACCTATTTTAAAATACTGAAAGACAAATATGCCGATACTCAGTTTTACAAGGAAGCGATCGGGGAGTGCACTTATTTCAAGCACTATCTGGCTAAAGGGAAGTAGGTAGTTTATGGGCTTTGTTGATCGTTGGGAGGGACAATGATTTTGGTAATACTTCGATATTCAATATTCGGCGTTCGATATTCGATATTTTTTTATTTAGAGGAATATTCAAAAGAGGTATCCTCAACTATTCCTCGCCACTCAACTCAAACTCACTCTTTTTTCCCATCTCGCTTAATAAATGAACCCCGGATGGAGATTTAGGACAGTTTGAGTGTGAGAGCGAGTATTGAGGAATAATTAAAAGAGATGAGCTCCTCTTAGTGTGAGTTTAACACAATAAGAAAAGCCCCTTCAATTGCTTGAGGGGGCTTTCCAGGTAAATTATAAAAAATTATAAATTACGCGAGTCTTACATTAACAGCATTTAAGCCTTTTTTGCCTTCCTGAACTTCGAAAACAACTTCGTCGTTCTGACGGATTTCTTCTTTTAAGCCAGATACGTGAACAAAAAATTCTTGATCAGAATCGTGCAACTTGATGAAACCAAATCCTTTGGTCTCATTAAAAAACTTTACAGTACCATTTTTCATGTTAAATAATTTATTTAATTAATTGTTAGGCTGCAAAGATAATCCAAAAATCGAAACTCCGCAATCCGGAGATGATTTTTCTTCCCGAATGAGCCATTTTTATCCCTCCTTCAGAACCTCCAAAGGCCCCGTATTTGAATTTTTGCCATATTTCAGGAATGCATGAATGAATATAAAGCCCCGGTCGATTACCGATCAATTTTCTGATTATCATTTATTTAGCCCCAGTCTGAAGCGCTCCTGCATAAGGTTCGGGAGGCACTCTATTAGGTTATACGGCTTATTGTTGTATCTTTGTGTCATCGAATAGATTTGTAATCAGGAATTTTCTTCTCCCATCCGTCTGCTCCGCAGTTTAGTTTGCATCTCCTTTCCGAAAATCAATAAAAAAGAACAAGGCGCTTTTGCGTCCATGCCTCTTTTTATTTAATACACATATTAACAATTTAATTAAACAAACATCAAGCATGATGACTTTTGAAAATTTAAACATCATTACCCCCATTACCCAGGCATTAACCAAGAAAGGTTATACCACTCCCAGTCCGATTCAGGAAAAGGCTATCCCTTTCCTGCTCGAAGGAAAAGACGTATTCGGCTGTGCACAAACGGGCACCGGCAAAACAGCTGCTTTTGCAGTTCCTATTCTTCAGCTTCTTCACCAGCGCGAACTCAACGGACGCAGACCCGGTATCAAAGCACTGATCCTGGCTCCCACACGTGAACTGGCTATCCAGATCGACGAGAGCTTCCGTGATTACGGAAAAGCACTTTCACTTACACATACTGTCATTTTCGGTGGCGTATCCCAGGGCAAACAAACCACAGCTCTTCGCAGAGGTGTTGATATTGTTATCGCCACTCCGGGACGTTTGCTCGATCTCATGAACCAAGGCTTTGTGAAGCTCGATAAAGTTGAATTTTTTGTACTCGATGAAGCCGACCGCATGCTCGACATGGGCTTTATCCACGACATCAAACGCATCATCCCGAAACTTCCGTCGAAGAGACAGACAGTATTCTTCTCTGCAACCATACCCAATGAAATTAAGAGCCTGGCCGACAGCCTGCTCAGCAATCCGGTACAGGTTCAGGTAGCTCCTGTTTCAGCTCCGGCAACAGCTGTGAAGCAAACTGTTTATTACGTTGAGAAAAACGACAAGAATGCATTGCTCCATGCTGTCATTGAAAAAGAGATGATCAAGCACGCATTGGTATTCACACGCACCAAGCACGGTGCCGATAAAGTGGTGAAAGAACTCCTGCGCAAAGGCATCAGTGCCGAAGCCATTCACGGAAACAAATCACAGAATGCACGCCAGAAGGCATTGACCGGATTCAAGAACAGAACCATCCGTATGCTTGTGGCCACCGACATCGCTTCACGCGGTATTGATGTCGACAAGCTTACTCACGTGATCAATTACGAATTGCCTGAAGTGCCGGAAACGTATGTGCACCGCATTGGCCGTACAGGTCGTGCCGGCGAATCGGGTATTGCTTTGTCGTTCTGCGGTTCTGAGGAAATCGATAACCTGAAAGACATCAACAAGCTTCTTCCGAAGAATATTGAAGTGGCTGCCACACACCAGTTCCCTGTAGGAATTAAGAATGTGTCACGTCCTAAACCCGGTGGTGGAGGACAACGTAATTTCCGCAGTTCCGGAAATTCCGGAAACTCACGCAACTCACAACAGAGCCGTCGCCGTTTCTAAAATGAATGATCTATTATTGACAAAGGCTGTCCTGAAAAAGGCGGCCTTTCTTATTTATATAGAGTAGATAAGTTCTGTACTGCCGTCTTCATCTTCTCTTCACATTAAACCTTACACCTTGCAAGCCATCCAAGATGCAACAAAGGAACACCGGATTAATCTTTGGCACTCCTTTTGCAATTAAACCAACAAACCTCAAAAAACAAAACCATGAACATTTCCAAACTTATTGCAGGCAGTATCTTTTTTGCAGCATTCAGCTTTTGCACAGCAACAGCTCAGGATGTGAAACACGATCAGAAAGACATCAATCACGACAAGAAAGATATCAGTCATGATCAAAAAGACATCAACCATGACAAAGCTGATATCTCCAAAGACAAGAACGATATCAAAAAGGATAAAGCCACAGGCGATACCAAGGATATGAAAAAAGATCAGAAGGATCTGAACCACGATAAGAAAGACCTTCATCACGATCGTGAAAACAAGGAGCATGACAAAAAAGATCTGCACCACGATCGTAAGGACAAGGCACACGATAAAAAGAAATAATCAGCCACCGTTCCCCACAAACCCCGCTCCGGATACTCAGAGCGGGGTTTGTTTTTAAACCTGTTGGGCTTGTCGCAAATTTGTTTTATATTTATTTATTCGTTCGCATCCCCTCATCTAAAAGACGTTTATGAGTCACAGGTTCCGGAACTGCCTTGGGATACTTTTTCTGCTTGCAGCCTTTGGCGCCAATGCCCAGAGCACTGCTCCCGGTATCGTGAACATTACCATTCCCAATGTGTTTACTCCAAACAACGACCAGGTAAACGATACCTGGTATCCTGTTTTCAATAACCTCGAAGCGCTGACCGATTATTAATGTTATATCCTCGATAGATGGGGATGAAACTTTTTGATAACGACAATCCCATCCCGGCCTCGGATGGAACCACCTTTGCCGGAGTCAACTGCCTGCCCGGTGTATATGAATACGAAATCTTTTATACCTGTACACTTCCCGGCGGAGCCACCACCACTGAACATTACCGAGGCTTTTTTGAACTGTTCAGATAAAGCGATTCGCTTTCTGTATCATTCAAATGCTTCTCCAGCTTGGCCTCTAAAACAGGAGTCCTTTCCTTTAAATTCAGAATCTAATGTTTTTAAATAAATGTGAATATTGTCATGCAATACCCTTTTATTTCATGAGATTAAGATCCTTTCTCTGCGCCATTTTTCTTTTGATGAGCTGTTTCCGGAGCAACGCTCAGAAAATCGAGCCGGTGCCAAGCACATTGCCGCCCCCATCTGTTGAACTGAACAAAGCCCCTGCAAAGGATTCAGTGAATCCAAACTCTGCGAAATTATATTTGAAAGCGGGAAGGGCGAGCAGCGCGAGTCGCGTGGAACCTCCCGATCAGGGAACAGGCAATGATTTCGTTTCCCCTGCAATTCTAATTGGATATGTAGGTAAACAATTCGTTAAAAATCGATTCTTTGCTTTCGAGATTGAATCAGGGCTTGTACAGAAAGGAGTACAGCTAAATGTCACCAACACGATATTCGTTCCCGGTGGTTCGCCCTATGCTCCAGGCCATACGTTCCCTTCTTCGGGCGTGGAGACGATTCAAATGAACTATCTGAGCAATGCCTGCATGCTTCGTTTCTATCCGATCGATTTTTTTTATTTGAAAGCCGGACTGAACGGGAGCATTTTTATGAATAGCTTATACGATCAGCAATACACGGCTATCACCACTGCCTATCAATTTGGATTGGGACTTCAGTTCATGTCCAGAATCGTCGGCGGCATGATCGAGGTTGAAGGCATCAATGATTTTGTGCCAGCCACCAGTCATGCAAACAGTATGGTGATTTA
>DASYGQ010000191.1:0-10479 GCA_035999585.1 Bacteroidia bacterium
TCAACATCCTGCTTATTGAAGACAACCCGGCTGATTCCCGGCTCATTGAGCTTTATCTGAAAGAAACGTATGGTCAAAGTTTCACGTTGGTGAAGACAGAAAGCCTGTCAGATGGTCTGGAAGCTTTGAAGAAACAAAAATTCAGTGTTATCATCATTGACCTTTCTTTGCCCGACAGTAGTGGTTTGGAAACCTTCCAGGGAGTATATGATCATTCGCCTGAAACGCCTATTATAGTTCTCACCGGACATTACGATGATTCAGTGGGGATGAATGCCATGAAGCTTGGGGCACAGGATTTTCTGATCAAAGGAAAAATCAGAAGCAAAGGCCTCCGGCGGTCTATCAGCTATAGTATTGAACGTGCAAAGCTTTTAAAAGCACTTTCTGAAAACAGCAAAAAACTGGAAGAGCAAGCTCAGGACCTGATACGTGAAAAACAGAAACTAAGCGAAGCACAGAAACTGGCACACATCGGTAGCTGGGAATGGAACCTCGAAAAAAACACCGTAACCTGGTCCGACGAGATGCGGGACATTTTCGATCTCCCTTCTGAAGTCCGCCAGGCTGCATTTGAAGATATTGTCAACCGGATTCACCCGGAAGACAGGGAGGTCATGCGAAAGGCCGTTGAGGAAGCCCTGCAGACACACAATGCCCTAAATATACATCAGCGCATTGTAAGG
Organism: Bacteroidia bacterium; assembly: GCA_035999585.1. GTDB lineage: Bacteria > Bacteroidota > Bacteroidia > Palsa-965 > Palsa-965 > Palsa-965. Next base: position 687 of record DASYGQ010000191.1, read on the forward strand.
GAGGACAACTCAATCCGCACGCTGCATACCCGCGGAGAAGTAATTCGCGACAGAACGGGCAAACCTATGCTGATGGTTGGGACAAGCCAGGATGTCACAGAGCGTCTTCACGAAGAGAACCTTGAAAAACTGGTACTTGCAGCAACAAAGTCTTACAACTCAGTTCTCATTCTTGATAAAGAAGGGAAAATTGAATGGGTAAACGAAGGCTTTACGAAGTTATGCGGCTACACACTTGAAGATGTGATCGGATCCTACGGAGAGAAGGTGAAGAATGGAATCCAAAGCGATATAGAGGAACAAAGGCATTATTACGAAAGGGTTTTGAAGCATAAAGCTCCAATGACCTATGAGAACAAAAATTTTACTTCAAAAGGAATTGGCTATTGGGTGATCACAACGCTAACTCCGGTGTTGGGAAGTGATGGGGAAGTGGAGCGGATCATTGCCATTGATTCAGATATTACGCTGAGAAAACAAATGGAAGAAGAGCTTCTTACTGCAAATAAAATAGCTGAGCATTCTCTGATGAAGGGAAACAAAGCTCTTCTGGAACTTACAATTGCCAAGAAACAACTCGAAGAATCAATGAAGGTGAAGGAAAAATTTCTGGCCAATATGAGTCATGAAATCCGGACACCCATGAATGCAATTGTAGGATTCACAAACCTGCTACTGAAATCAGGCTATAATACTGAGCAGGGGCAATACATCAATGCAATCAAAACGTCCGGGGAAAACCTGCTGGTAATTATTAATGATATCCTTGATTTTTCCAAGATTCAAAGCGGGAAAATCAACTTTGAGCAAATAGACTTGCGTATTTCTCAGCTTATTTCAACCTTGGTGGAACTGATGCTGCCCAAATCAGTGGAGAAAAATATCAAACTCAGCAGCAAGATCGATAAACGAATACCTGAATATCTGACCGGCGACCCGACTCGTCTCAATCAGATTCTGCTAAATCTGGTAGGCAATGCAATCAAATTTACTGAAAAAGGAGAGGTTCGCATTGATGTGGATCTGATCTCCGAGACCGCACAGGATATGAGCATTAAATTCAGTGTGATTGATACGGGTATTGGAATTCCTGAATCCAAGCAGTTAAATATTTTTGAAGGATTCAGTCAGGCCACCGACGACACAACACGGAAATATGGAGGCACAGGACTGGGGCTGACCATTGTTAAGCAACTTGTGGAACTGCAGGGAGGAACCATTGCAGTGAAAAGTCAAGAGGGGAAAGGTTCGGAATTTACAGTGATAATGAAATTCAGCAAAAATAGCGGGGTCAAAATGCAATCCAACGGAACAGGGGGATTGCATGTAGAAGAAGATCAGTCACTGGAAGGCTTGAGTGTTTTGCTGGTAGAAGACAACTATCTGAATCAGGTTCTTGCTACTAAAGTATTGACAGATTGGAAATGGAAAGTAGTCGTCGCTGAAAACGGTCTTGTAGCTCTTGAAAAACTGGAGCAAGGCAATTTTGATGTGGTCCTGATGGATATTCAACTGCCTGAAATGGATGGTTACGAAGCAACACGCACTATCCGTAGCAAAACCAATAAGGAGTTGGCGCAAATACCTATTATTGCTATGACTGCTCATGCAATCAATGGTGAGGCAGACAAGTGTTATCTGGCAGGCATGAACGATTATGTATCGAAACCGTTTGACACAAGAGTTTTATATTCTAAAATAGCAGGAGCCATTAAAAATAAAAAAACAATGAACGCGATGAATCAGGAACCACAACCCAACAACATTGAAAATTCTGGCACCAAATTGACAGACCTGGCCTACCTTCGGGAACTCGCCAATGGAAGTGATGAGTTTATACAAAATATGATCTCGCTTTTTATTCAGCAAACTCCGGAAGCTATTGATAAAATGGAGTCCTCTCTGAAACAGAGAGACTGGAAATCGGTGCGGGCAGCCGCTCATAAAATGAAACCGTCTTTTTCCTTCATGGGAATCAAGCAACTGAAAGAAACAATAGAAAAAACGGAGGAGTATGCAGGAGCCGAAAAAGAGCTGGACAAAATCCCTGCTCTCATTGCCGAAATAAAGCAGGTGTGCGATAAAGCCCTTATAGAATTGAGGGCTGAACAAAAAGTTGCATAAGAATGAGAGGGATCAGAAATAGGCGGCTTCGCTGATCCTGTTAACACGAAACAGGTTCATGCCTGAAATTCGGAAACTAAGCCAGGCAAAGACCGGAGCTGCCATAACATCGACCGTATAATGAACATGCTGTATAAGTATGAATGAAGCAACCAAAACGGTAGCAACGATCAGATAAGGCCGCAGATGCCTGACTGGGTTAATCAGGATCATCAAAAACATGGTTGATACATGCCCGGAGAAAAAAAGATCCTTGGTAATTAGCTTGCCGCTGTAAAACAACTTCCCTATAAACGGGTCTTCTAACGGAATCAAAGACCGTTCCGGCTCAAGTGGCAAAACAAAGAGAATAAATATCCGGATAATCATAAGGACACCGTAAGCCTGCAAACCCCGCAGTAAGAGCTCGGGATAAAAACTGGCGTTGATCAGGCAAATGGCAATGACAGAATAAATCAACGGAAAAATATACCAGGAGAAATTTCTTGCTGTAATCCGGGCGAGGAAAAAATCGTTCATTGCATACCCCTGACGTTCCTGAATGAAAGTGAAAAACCGGGGTATGAAAAGGCAAATCAGAAAAAGACCGAAAAGACTCAGGCATCCTTTTGTACGGAAAGAGGAAAATTTCCAGCAGTCTTTCCAGTTACTCTGTAGTGATGAAATGGATGCAGGAAAAATGGAATACAAAACAGTTTTTAGCATAATGTATAATGCCTGAATACTTAAATTGAATAGTTGGCTTGGTGAATTCTCGGGATTGATATAAAGATAGTATAAATTCGATACCTGCTATCATTTTGTGTCTTCCCGGTTCTTCCTTCGAAATAAACCCCATATTTGCCTTAATCACCTAAACTATTTTGGAGACACATGGCGGATGACAACAAATTAATCAGGGGTTTGGGGCTGAAAGAAGCCACGGCGCTCAACCTGATTGATATGGTTGGCATCGGACCTTTCATTACCATCCCTTTTGTCATCGGGGCCATGTCGGGCCCATCCTGCATGATCGCCTGGTTGCTTGGTGCTTTATTATCTTATGCCGATGGCTCGGTATGGGCCGAATTAGGGGCAGCTTATCCGGAAGCGGGGGGTTCTTATGTTTTTCTTCAGAAATTATACGGTGAAAAAACCTGGGGCCGCCTCCTCTCTTTCCTGTATATATGGCAAACAAGTATCCAGGCGCCACTTGTTATCGCATCCGGGGCTATTGGCTTTTCGCAATACCTCAGCTATCTGATCCCATTGACAAGCATAGAGCGGAAATTAACTTCTGCTGCATTGATCATTTTCCTGGTGTTACTGCTTTACCGCAAAATCACGGATGTGGGAAAGATATCTGTAGTTATGTGGATCATTGTTGGAGGCACCTTGCTTTGGGTCATTCTTTCGGGGCTCACCCATTTCAACTCCATGCTTGCTTTTGATTTTCCTCCCCATAGCTGGGACATGAGCCCGGCTTTCTTTATAGGACTGGGCCTGGCAAGTACCAAAACGATTTATTCATTTTTGGGATATTATAATGTCTGTCATCTCGGTGGAGAAATCAAAGATCCTGAGCGTAATATTCCGAAAAGCATTTTTATTTCCATTACAGTCATTGCTGTTCTTTATCTTCTCATGCAACTCAGCGTACTGGGTGTCATTCCATGGCGGCAAGCCAAGGATTCGCCATTCATCGTAAGCACATTTTTCGAACAGATATACGGGCACCGGATGGCCATGTTAGCTACTGTTCTTATTTTGTTTGTAGCCATCAGCTCCTTATTTTCCGCAACACTGGGATATTCCAGAATACCTTATGCAGCAGCGCTGAAAGGTGATTACTTCGCCATTTTTGCAAAGATTCATCCTTCCAAGAAATTTCCTCACGTTTCACTGCTTATCTTGTGCGGATTGGCGCTTGTATTCAGCTTGCTGTTTTCATTAAGTGAAGTCATTACCTATATTATAGTTATGCGTATTCTGGTTCAGTTCATTGGCCAGTCTGCCGGCTTGATTGCTTTTCACTATCGAAAAAAAAACAAAACATTTCCTTTTCGGATGTGGCTTTTTCCTTTGCCTGCCGTCATAAGTATCCTCATCTGGCTTTTTGTTTTTGCCTCCAGCGGATGGAAATGCATATTCGGAGCTTTAACAGTTCTTGCTCTGGGACTGATTCTATTCCTGTTTAGAGCAAATAAATCAAAGACTTTCCCCTTCCAAACACCAGCCCGATCCGCTCCATTATTATAACGTTCAGTTCCTGATTCCCCTCTTTCAGCCTCCAATAAAACCCGGTCGGCGAATTAAATGCCGTGCTTTGTGAAAGCACGCTAGGTTTGATGAAAATTATTTTCAAACTCATATACTTCTAAATGAAAAAAATAACGTTCATGGCTTTGGCAATTTCCTTTGCTTTTACAGCCTGTGTTTCTAAAAGTAAACTGGTCAAAGAACAGAACCGCGTAAAGGCGCTTCAGAGTGATAGCACCGGAACCCATTCAAGTTTGGCCGATTGTAATACCAGGGTGGCTAAGCTCGAAACTGAAAAATCAGCCCTTCAGAATGATCTGCAAAGCTTGAATGCAAATTACAAATCAACAGTGAGCAGCTCACAAATGACGATTGCCGATCAGGCTGCCCGCTTGAAAAACCTGCAAAACCTTATTCAGGCGCAAAAGGATGTTATGAGTAAACTGAAGAAAACAGTCGCCGATGCCCTTGTTAACTTCAAACCCGATGAATTGAGTGTGTCTGTGAAAGATGGAAAACTGTATGTATCTCTTCAGGAGAAACTGCTGTTCAAGTCAGGAAGTGCAGAAGTGGACCCAAAAGGAAAAGAAGCCCTGCAAAGCCTTGCCGGTGTACTTGCCAATACCCGCGATATCAATGTGATGATCGAAGGGCATACCGACAGTATTCCCATCCGTGGAAAGTTTCAGGACAACTGGGCTCTCAGCATGGCACGTGCCACATCCATCGTTCGTATTCTGACAAACGATTATAAAATGGATCCACACCGTGTCATTGCCTCCGGAAGGGGTGAATTTTATCCGGTTGAATCTAACAAGACACCTGAAGGAAGAGCCAGAAACAGAAGAACCGAAATCATTCTTTCTCCTAACCTGACTGAACTCTTTAAACTGCTCGATCAATAGATCATCCAAGTTGAATCAATTATAAAATAAAACTGCCGGGTCATTCCGGCAGTTTTGCTTTCTAGGAAGACGAACCTTGACCTGCCCGACAGGCACCCGCTCAACAGCTCTCTCATTTGTACGATAACTCCTCTTTTCGTACAAACAAGTTCTCTTGTTTGTATGACAACCCCTCTTTTCGTACAAGCAACTACTCTCATTTACACGATAACTCCTCTTTTCGTACAAACAACTCCTCTCATTTGTACGATAGCTCCTCTTTTCGTACAAACAACTACTCTTATTTGTACGATAACTTCTCTTTTCGTACAAGCAACTACTCTTATTTGTACGATAACTCCTCTTTTCGTGTAAACAACTACTCTTATTTGTACGATAGCTCCTCTTTTTGTGTAAACAACTACTCTTATTTGTACGTCAACTCCTCTTATTTGCAATGCAACACTTCTCTTTGTTCAAATACTGCGGCTTTTGTTCTATGATTTAACTCAACTTCATAGCGGATGTGGATACATTTTTCTTCTAATAATGTCACAAAGCTCAGGATGCTTATTTCTTTTCCTCGGCCGATCTCTGTTTTCCTGGGATCAGTTCATTCTCATGAGAGGGAATCAGATATTTTCCGATCAAAATCAAAGCCTTGCCGGCAGATGAATGCCTTTTTTGATCAAGTCTCCATTCCTTTTCAACCCGGAATTTCATTTTTGCGGCAAAACGCGTTTCTACTTCGATGGGAATAAGCATGTATTGCTTGATTAGTCTATTTATAATGGGTGAGCTACTTAAAATACTATGATACAAGCGATTATAAGGCTGTATAGGGTGCGCTGATAACCATAGTTATTAACAAAAAATCGATTTTGTTCATTTATTTTGACCCCAAAAGAAAACTTCCTGCTTTTTTCAACGTAAGAATTGCTAAACCCTTAATTCTTCCTGCCATGAATGCCAACTATCCCCAACTCTCTATTGTAGAAAAAAGTATTGTATCGGGCCTGCGTTTCCCATTGCACGATGTACTGAGATCGGCAGAACACATCAGCCAGCGAAGAGCAGATGCGGAAAGGGCCATGATCCTGGGCAATAACTACAAATGCAAAGTAAAAATCATCTTTGAAGATAATGACGGGTTGAAGCAGATCGAAACTACTATCTGGAGCGTGACAGAAAAATACGTCCTCATTAAAACCGGTATGGGAATACCCCTGCACCGGATTCACGAAGTGAATATCTAATACTTCCAAATTATTAAATGCCGGCAGGTGATTGAAGGGGTTGATAACCTTTCTCACCTTTCCATTTCGCCAGATAAGGGTTGTAAGCGCATTCGGTTTCAAAATGCCAGGTTCCGTCCTGGGTCTGTATCGGAATACGACTGTCTGTGCACATATACCTGAATTCACAGTCTTTACAAACCTCAATGGAATCCTTTGGAATTTTCCATAGCCTTTGAAAATGATGCGTTTCCACTACCTGCCTTATATTATCCAAACCCACAAAATATTCAGGCTCCTCTCCAATCAATGTATTTCGAATACGTCCGGAAGCGTCAACAATTAATTTCCTGTTATAAAAAACATTGTGCTGTTGTGCTTCGCTGAACAACTGGATATTCACATTGAAATAGTCGCAGAGGCTGGTTCCTGAATTTCGCGATAAATCCCCCTGTTCCCGGACATAAGCAATGATTCCATAAGGTTGATTTTTTGCACAGAATATCCGGTTCTCTGCTGCAGAGTGAACAATGAATGCGCGCACCCTGGGGTAGTTGTCCACAAAGCGCCTGAGATTCCGGAGGTGCAATGATTCATGCTGGCAAGTATGTATTTCAATGCTTTGAAACGAACTGACATTCAAATCATGCAGAAGAGTTTCAAAATACGAGAAGTCCAAAGCGACTTTGGAAAATAGGAGGACATGGCGGCACCCCAGATTTTCTATTTGCGAAAAGACTTCTTTGAGATCATACGTACTGTTTCCATCCCTGCAAAGAATGGCATTTGTAATAAGAGCCGGATAATCCCAATTGAAAGTTAGCGGCCTGAATTGGTCGTATTCTTCCTTGCTGAACAAAAAGATGTATTCATTTTCAAGCAGAAACTCAAAGTATTCATCAATAACAAGAGGGGAATCAAAAGCCAGTTTAACCTCCTCAATGGTTTGGCCTTCATGTTCAGTTAATACAGAATGAAGAGCATGCGGGATGAAATGATATGTTTTACGGGACAGATCATAAATAATACTTCTTCTGAATCCCTTTACAGGAGGGCACTCTTCCACACGCTTAAATACCTGTGTCATATATTTTTAAATTCAGGTGAATGGATATGGGTTTATAAAACGTATGCAATGTATACTCGCTCGTTCTGTGCGCTGAGGAAATCACGCGCTCTTTTTTTAATTCTTTGTGGAAAGCAATATTCCAGAAGAAGGCCTGTACCGGCAAAGCGGCTGCTCCTTCGTGCAGAATTCGTTTCAGTTTTTTCTCCATAATTTTGTTTTCAAAACTCATTTGCGATTTGCTTATCCAGATGAAAGTTGCAACGCTCGGATATAAACCCGTATTGACCGATCGGGTTGACTTCCAGAAAGTAATAACTGCCTTTTTTATCTTTTAAAAGGTCAATGGACCCGGTTTTCATTTTCAGGATTTCCATGAGTTTTGATAGGTTATGTTCAATATCTTCCGGGAGCTGAAAAGGGACAATGCGGTTGGGTTTCACATCATCGTAATTCCGGAAATCAACCCTGGTTTGCTCATTTGATTGAGAAAGAATGCAAGCAGTATAAAATCGGTCGTTTAAGAAAAAGGCCCTGATGTCGTAAAGCTTATCGATAAATTCCTGAAACAATGTCAGGTTAAACCGTTCTGGCATCATTGGGATCATATCCGGCGAGATCAATACAGTGGTATTGCCTAGCCCTATTTCATTCTCAATGGTAAACCCGGCCCGGTCCATTGATTTGACAATACAAGATCCCGCATATTGATTGAATGAGAGAAACGCCGATTTCGATCCCGTTATCAGGCTTTTGGGCGTTAACAAGCCCAGCTGACCGGCAAGCAAGGAATTGATGAATTTATTGACAGCATTATCGAAAACCGATCCAAGATGAGGAATGCTACGCAAGTGATAGTTTAGAAGTTCCCCGACTTTAGCGTTTTCGCGGCTGAGATATTCATTGATCCCTTTTTTTAAACGATAGTCGATATCCTCGTCACCGGGAGCGGGAATCAATTCTTGCTGTTCCAGATTCAGGTATCCTCGCCTGTACCAGTAAGCACTGATCCCGGAAGAGTGAATGAGACGGTACTGACCAGGCAAATAGTGTTCAGATGTTTTCAATGTGAATTGAGGCTGAGAGTCATGAATGCATAAACTCACAAGAGTAACTGATGAGGTACGGTTCAGTCTCTGAAAAGGCTTGTTCATATGCATAAGCCAGTTTAATACCTGTTGGGTGGAATAGTCGTTTTCGTCAGATAAGATCAACACCATAATAATAACGGAAAGAAAATTCAATGAGGTTTATAATTTGCGGGGAGCTGCCATTTGACCATTTCCGCTTTCTCTTTTAAAGTACAGAGGCCTATTGCTTTGCGCCGCTCGTCAACATGATCAATGTCATCAATGCGTCCCATTTTCAATTGAGGCCCTTCTTCGGTGAATTCACCGTACCAGGAATTTTGGTTGTGTGCATAAATGCGAATCCTGTCAACCAGCTGTGCATAACCGCCCGGATTGAATTGCCCGGTGAAAATTGCCTTGTACATGATGGGCTCGAAGAATTTCCACATTTCCGGAAAATTCATGAGGTCATGCCAGTAAATTAAAAACATACCCGGATAATCGAGATAGCCATAGCTCAGATAAAGCTCCCTAACGCGATATATATTACCCGAATCTATTTTGTCAAAAAGCCGCGCTCCTTCTTTTTCTTTCAATGCTGCATGATTGTACCGGATTAATTGATCATTGGCAACCATTTTTGCAAGTTCAACAACAACAGGGACATTTTTGTTGCAGTAGTACTCCTGCTGCCAGGATAGATGGTTCTGTTCTATCTGCCGGAAGTAGGGTGTGGAGACAAGCCCTTTGTAAAAATTCCGAATGCGTTCCATATCGGAATTACCGCAAAGCACGGATTGGCGGATATAATCTATGGCCTTAAGCGTATCGCCGGTCTCAAGTGAACAAAAAGCCGCCAGCTCCAGGTGTTCAAAATCAAGGGGCGCCAGCAAATGCGCTTCGTTCAATAACTGTAACGAACGCCGGGGAGCATGTTTAAAATTATGCTCATACGAAGCGGAATTACATAACTCGTAATAACGCAGGTAATCCTGAGCGCTGGATGAAAAAGTGGTGATGCCCAGCAAGAAAGAAAAGAAGATCATGCGCATGGTATGGATGTGTTGATCAAAGACCTTCAAGCCCCTGTTAAAGGGTCTTGAAAGTCTTTCTTTGTGTGATTTAGCAGGCAGTGTATGACCAGTCGCAGGATTGCCCGTCGAGCTGATGCCCGTC
>DASYGQ010000204.1:0-5079 GCA_035999585.1 Bacteroidia bacterium
CGTATACAACATAGGAGCCGAGTGCAACTCCGGTCAGCCACAAAATCAGTGAAACAGTTCCAACAATCCGGTTTCGCCGGCCAAGGCCGAAGAGGAGTCTTATGCCGCCGTATATCATCATTAAAGTTGGAATACCGAGAAACAGGATAATGGCAGTAACAGCAAGCGTAACGGATTGCCCGCTTGTAAACAATACATGCATCAGTTCCTTCAAAGAAACATTGGAAACTTTATCGTTGAGTCCGAAATGAATGTTTCCGGAATGGACTCCGAAAACAGAGGCAAGCAAGCCGATAAGGACTGAGATACCTATAATGATCATGATTACACCGACTGCTTTGCCAATCATTTTCCCAAACACACTGAAGAATTCCTCCATAAAATCACCAATACGGTGAGCACCCTGTCTTACCTTGTCTTTGTTTTCCTTTGAACCAAGATTGGACGCCTGATTTTTGAGGTCATTCATCTTTTTTTTCAAATCATCCATCTCTTCGGTAAATGTCCGGTGAATGTTATTTATGTTCACTTTTTCGCCTTTCATTTCAAGCTTCTCGGCAGTTGTTCTTGCCAGAGGGAGAATAATCCAGAGAAGGATATAAAAAAGCAAACCGAACCCGAAAACAAAGAAACTGAATGCAAGTGCCAGCCTCAGCCAAAGCGGGTTTATTCCGAAGTAATAGCTTATGCCCGAGCAAACACCGCCGAGTATTTTGTCGTCAGGGTCACGGAAAACACGATGACGGCCTTTTGACTCGGAAGCCGAACCGTTTGCCTCATCCTGTTGCTTTTGTTCATCTCCTTGCTCGCCTGCGAATTCTTCAGGTTTGCCCATGACTGTAATGACATGATTCACATCTGCCATCAGGACCACTTGTTTAGTTGGACTGATCCGTTCCTGAAGCATTTCAGCTATACGCGATTCGATGTCTGATACAATCTCATCACGTCCTTCTGAGTTCTTGAAATAACCTTTGATGGTTGAAAGATATTTGCTCAATGCTTCAAAGGCATCTTCTTCAATATGGAAGATAATTCCGCTGATATTGATAGTGACAGTTTTATTCATGACGCTGATGTTGTTGGATGAGGTTTAGTAACAGATTGAACGGCTTTGACCAGTTCTTCCCAGGAGCTTTCAAGCTCTGTCAGGAATTGAACGCCCACTTCGGTCAGCCGGTAATATTTGCGTGGAGGGCCGGATGTTGATTCCTCCCAGCGGTAGGTGAGGAGGCCCATGTTTTTAAGGCGGGTCAGCAAAGGATACAGTGTGCCCTCTACCACAACTAGCCGGGCTTCCTTCATCCGATCAATAATCTCGGTTGGATAAAGTTCAGTACCCGATAAGGTGGAGAGAATGCAGAACTCCAGTACCCCTTTGCGCATCTGCGCTTTGGTGTTTTCAATATTCATGTTTTTTACTGGATTGGTGCTCATTTGATTATTTCTGATGAAGCTGGTCGTCGTAATTCTGCAGAAAACGCAATACCCAGACTCTACGATACAAAGATATGGCTATAAAAATGTATTATGCAATACATAGTACTAAAATAATATTCAATTAGTTGATTTACAGTAAAATAAATTAAATGAAACAACTTAAAAAACTTGATTAAGTCAAAAAACACCTAAAAACGCCCTCTGAAACCATTTTACCCGTCCCATCTCAGCTTGACCTTTTCTCTTAATTTTGCATTCAAATTAGCAATATGCACGACTTCGGCCGCGATTGGGCAGATTTGTTTCATACGGGTGCCCTCGTGAGTTTACTGACTCTGACCGTGCTGGAAATCGTTTTAGGGGTTGATAACATCATTTTTATTTCAATCGTTGCCGGGAAACTTCCCCGTGAACAGCAACCCAAAGCTCGTGCAACCGGACTATTCCTCGCTTTGCTTTTTCGGATCGCCCTCCTGATTTCCATTACATGGATTCTTGGACTTCAGAAACCCTTGTTTACGATCGCTGGTTTTGGTGCCACCGGGCGGGATCTGATTTTGTTCGGCGGTGGTTTTTTTCTTTTGTTTAAAACACTTGGCGAAATAAATGAGCGGCTTAAGGGACGGGATGAAGACCCCTCGCTCAATCTTAAAAAAATATCCCTCAATGCAATCATTGCCCAGATCGTTTTCATTGACATCGTTTTTTCATTTGATTCCATACTCACCGCAGTCAGCATTGTTTCCAATGTCCTGGTCATGATCGGAGCCGTCATTTTGGCCATGCTTCTGATGTTGGCCTTCTCAGGAAAAGTAAGTGATTTCATCAACAGAAACCCAACCATTAAAATGCTTGCCCTCGCTTTCCTTCTGATGGTGGGGATCATACTCGTCCTCGATGCTTCCCATTTCAATGTGGCGATTATCAAACCCTATATCTATTGCTCTATGGGCTTTGCTTTCTTCGTTGAAATGCTCAATATGCGTGAACGCAGTAACAGGAAATCCACAAAACGGGAAGACAATAAAACGGCAGAAACTATCAAAAATGGTTAAATCCTGGTTCGTTGCCATTTTCATTCTTTTATTTTCCCCTTTTTCGGGGTTTGCGCAAACGAACCTTTCTAATAATTACGTCATCAGCCTGGCTGATGACGACTTGAATGGCAGATGGCATCTGGTTATGAGCAATTCCCGTTTCTGGAAAAAAGCAAAGCGTTCGGATATAATTATTGACTTTACTATTTCCGCTGATAAAACCATTGAAGAACTGATTGAATACAAGCAAAAAGGGAAAATGCATTCAATCCGGTTAAGCAGCATCCGAACCAGCCCCTCTCATTTTGTTTCAAAACCGGTTTCCGGAATGCATTTTTTTAAAAATTATTGGTATGCTGTAGCTATGGATGCAGGGAAGCAATGGCTTGTGATCTATCATGTAAATGGATTGTTTCGCCGGGAATCGGTGGACGTTATTTCAAGGTCAGCTTCGTTCAGCGAAAGGGAGAATGAACAATTTCAGAAACTTTGCGGTGAGAATTACTTTCTGAAGGCAAAGACAAGCCATATGTCAATGTGGATTTCCCATTAAGAAGAGCTTATCTGGAAAGCATCAGCTCAATCAGAACAAATACAGAGAAAAGCACGCTGGCGACCCCGTTTGTGGTCATAAACGCCAGATTCACCCGGCTTAGATCATCAGGCTTTACCAGCAAATGCTGATAGATCAGCAATCCTGTAAAAATCGCCGTGCCAATCCAATACCAGATTCCAAATCCTGCGTACAGACCGGCAGAAATAACAAGGAGTGCGCTCAGCACATGAAAGACATCTGATAGTATGAGTGTATTGCGTTTTCCTAGCCAGGCAGGTATGGAACGCAGCTTATTCGATCTGTCAAAATCTTCATCCTGCATGGCATAGATCATGTCAAAACCACTTACCCAGAACAAAACGGTAAATGAGTAAAGTATTGGTAAAAGGCTGAATACCCCCGTGACAGCAAGGTATGCTCCAATAGGCGCCAGCGATAAACCGATTCCAAGAACGATATGGCACAAAGCCGTAAAGCGCTTTGTGTAACTATAACCTAAAACAATCAATAAAGCAATGGGGGAGAGGTAAAAACAAATTGGGTTGATGAAAAAGGTAACAGCCATGAAAAGCACGGAATTTAGAATTACAAACCAAAAGGCGTGGGTTGAAGCAATCACTCCGGCTGGAATTTCCCGCCGGGCAGTACGTGGATTGATGGCATCAATATGGCGGTCGATATAACGGTTGAAAGCCATTGCTGCACTGCGGGCAAAGATCATACATAAAATAACTTCGATAAAAAGTCGCCCTGAAAAAGGTGCTGATGTATGCCGTAGGGCCAGGAAAAAACCAATCAGTGCGAAAGGTAAAGCAAAAACAGTGTGGCTGAATTTGACAAGTGAGAGATAGTTCTTAACCTGTTGTGCTCCCGATTTCATTTGCGCATGGCGTTTGAAATAAGTACAAGAATTACAGGCGCGGAACTCAGAAACATACTGATAATACCAGGGTTTATTTTTTTAACGCTTACCATATACCGGAGGTTAAGCATTACATAAATACTGGAACTGATAAAGCCGAAAAGGCCAGTCATCAGGGCAACAATCAGGCAAACCGGAATAGGTTTGATCAGAAAGAATCCGGTAAGTGATGCCGCTATAATACCTAAAGCAAGTGAAAGATTACCTATCAGGCGAGTCAGTTTTTCCATGGTCAGTGCAGTGCGATTTTCTTAGTCAGGATATCATTCCCGCCCCGGTTGAGAACAATAAAATAAATACCGGATTTGAGTTCGCCGCGCGACAAAGTTAATGACTTCATTCCTTCTTTTAAAGCAATCCTTTTTATTTCCTGTCCAAGCACATCCGTAACAACCAATTCAGCCTTCCGGCTAAGCGAAGGCCAACTTATCGTGGCACTTTCTTCAACGGGATTGGGCCATACCTGCAGATCTCCTGCTGTATTATTCTTTGTGTTAGAAAATGTCGGAGAGCAACCGGTGAGGGCATGGAAAGCATCCACTTTCCCATATCCCCATTTATAATCGGGAAGCGAGGTGCCGGTATAGATATCGGATCGCGCTGAACAGGTAATGGCGTTTTTTACCTGCATGTGCGTAGCCACAGGGTTTTGCTGAAGGTAAAGAGCCGCTATGCCGGCTATGACGGGGGAAGCCTGTGATGTGCCTCCTCCGGCGATATGCATACCACCTTTGGCTATTTGGGTAGAGGAAAAATATGGTCTTAAGGATACGACAAAGCAGGACATCACGTAATCTCCGGTTGCCGCAATGTCAGGTTTTTGTAAGCCGGTCCGCGTTGGGCCATGACTCGAGGAAGGCGCAAGCCTTCGTGGCCGAAAAACAAAATTGGTATCACAGATGACCGTGTCTCCTTCATCCGTGAAACAATTTTTGTTTACATAATTAGCCACACTGATTACATGCGGTGAGCACTGAAAACTGGTTTCAACAGTTTCCTCGGTATCCGGCATTTTATAGGACTGCATAGGAGGATAATCTGTAACGGAAGGCAGACGTGTGGAAACGAAATTTCCGCACCAGGCATCGCATATTCCTGTCCCTTTCGTTATCAACCGAAAGAAA